>JBGOXA010000273.1:0-3068 GCA_041478915.1 Dehalococcoidia bacterium | reverse complement strand
CTTGTGGTGCCCAATTTCATGGGCCAGCACGGCTACCAATTCGGGTATGGTGTGTTTCTCAATTAAGGTATCAAACAGAGCGATCCGCTTGTTGCGGCCAAATCCAGTAAAGAAGGCATTTGATTTGCTGGAGCGCTTCGAGCCATCCATGACAAAAACATTTTTGATCGGGAAATTGACCGAGCGAGCATACTTGAGAATGGCCTCTTTCAATTCGCCTGATTCCATCGGCGTGAACTTGTTGAACAGTGGTATGATCCATGTTGGAAAGATGAACTGCATCGCCAGTGAGACCATAGTGACGGTGATCCAGCAGTACAACCAGGCGTGTGGGCCAGCATATTCAAAGAGGCTCAGAATGCTAAGCAGCAACGGCGTACCGAGAAGCATTGCCAGAGCTAACAGTTTGATACGGTCCAACAGGAATGTGCGTCTGGTGGTCCTGTTAAAGCCGAAACGTTCCTCAATCACGAAGGTGGCGTAAATGCTGAATGGTAGCATAAGCAGGCTGTGTGCAATCAGCAGGATGCCAATGTACAGCAAGCCATTCACGATGGGAACAAATCCCCAGGACCTGATAACCTGGTCGAGATAGTTGAAGCCACCAGCAAACCAGACAGCTAGCAGAAGAAGTAAGTCAAAGGTGCTCGTTACGAAATCGAAGCGCGTGATGGTGCGGGTGTACTCTTGAGAACTGCGGTAGTCTTCGGGTTTATATATCCCTTCCAGGGCCAGAGGCAGTTCGAGTCTCAGGGCCTTCAGGTTAAACAGGTTGGCAATCAGGTTAAGTGCAAACTCAAGGACAAGGGCAACAAGGATTACTACGAGAAATGGGTTCATCTTTGTTCGTCAGCCATGTCATTCGTTCCAGCGCATAAACTTCAGGCTCGACTGTCTCATCTTCGCTGGGGCTGTTGCCAAACCTTTCTCTCAAAGCTAACCAAACGGCAACTTAGCCTACAATCCATATCTGGCTAGGGCATCTCAGGCGACTTAGGCAACAGCCCAGTCATGTGATAGTCAGCGAACCGTCTGAGCGCCCGGCAGGCAGCACGAAGCGAACTATATGTTGTGATGTTAGCCTCTCTCATTTCCCGAATGAGTAGCTCTGCCTCAGCCCCACTCATCTCTCCGCCGCGCACCGCAACGACTACCGGCTTGCCTAAGGGATTCTGCTCACAGAAATCTGTGACGCATTTCTTGAACCCAGCTACAGTCTCCACCGTTGCCCGTCTTCGGAAAATAGTGCTCAGATGAATAATGATCACGTCTATGAGTGGGTCTGCAGCCACCACCTCAAGGACACGCTGTAGAAGTGATGGGTCGTGGATGACACGGGGACTGTCTATGGGGTTCATGATGCTCTGGTTCACCAGAGACAGAAGACCCATTAGCCTTACTCTCGTACTGTTGGAGAGGGCCGGTACATCGATGCCCTCCTTGGTACAGATGTCAGCATTAGCCACGCTATTGCCCCCACCTCCAACAATGACTGCCACATTGGCTCGCACCAGTGGCTTCAACCGAAGGAACGTCATGGTGACATCAGCCATCTCCTCAATCGATCCAACCTCCACAGCCCCCGTCTGTTTGAAGAGGGCTTCCCAGATACGGTTGTCTCCGGCCAGCGAAGCTGTGTGGGTTATGGCAGCTCTAGCTCCCGAGGCCGTGAGGCCACCCTTCCAGACAATGACCGGCTTCTGGGGGCTCACTCGACCCAGGAGTTCGCTAAGCTTCCTACCATCCTTCACACCTTCAACGTACATGCAAACGATCTTCGTTTCGGAATCAGTGGCAAGATACTCCAGGAAGTCTGTACAGTCCATCAGAAGCCCATTGCCATAGCTTATTACCTTGCTGAACCTGATCCCCAAGGCTGGGGCGTATCCCACGTAGGTCTGTGCATGTCCTCCACTCTGGGAGACGAAAGCAACCTGGCCCACATCCAGCGGTGCATCTGGGTACATTCTCAGACGGGCGGATGGTACATGGTAACCCAAGCAATTCGGACCGACAACCAGCAGATTGCCCCTAAAGGCGATTTCTCTCATCCTGTTTTCAATTGCTTTTGCCTCGGCCTCCCCGGTTTCACTGAAGCCAGCCGTGCAGATGTGAATATTGCGCGCCCCGGCAGCCACGCAATCCTCCAGCACCTGAGGCACAGCCATAGCAGGCACCGCCACTATTACCAAATCCAACGGCTCAGGGACAGACCTTACGCTGGTGTATGCCTGGACACCCGCGACCATGCTGGCGCCGGGGTTGATGGGATACAAGCGTCCCTGGAAGCCCGCTCCTTGCAGCAAACGAAGGATTCTCAGCCCCGTATAGTCGGGCGAAGAATCAATATCATTTCGAGAGACACCGACGATAGCGATAGCCTCGGGATGAAATGCCCGCTCAAGGCACAAGTCTCTTCGCATCATAGTGAGTTCCCTCTTTCTTCAGATGTGTTCCGATACTGGCGCAGTGATGAAAGCTGTCCTTCTGGCCAGCCACAAGTCATGATACCACTTCTCAAGTTACAGATGCCGACTTTGTGGCTGGGACAGGGTCAAGGGATGGGAAATGGTACCCAGCAGGGTTGTGGGCTGCCTGTTCCCCCCAAGAACCGATCCAGGTGAAGTCTTGCGCTCATTGGGCGACGGAAGGGAGCTCTTTGCATAGGTAGGAGATCGAAACGGGAATGGGTCGTGCCATGGGAGTCACCTCTGCGTCACACGTCGCTCTGAAAGCTCTCGGTTTTGGAGATGGCACCCAACATTTTGACGTTCTGTTAGCTGTCAGCGCCCAAAGTCTAACGTTTCCCTGAATCGGGTTCTGGAGGACAGGTTACTCAATTGACAGGACTCGGTGCGGAGTATATGCTTTCATTGTGAGACCATTGCATAAGGAAACTGATGGCCTAGCCCCCGAGCTTGAATGCGCTGCGCTGCTGATAGATGTGGTTCCTCTAGTGATGCGCCGCATCCGCATGGAAATGCGCAGCCAGCGCATGCCTAGCCTTTCAGTGCCCCAATTGCGTGCCCTTATCTATCTCAACGGAAACGAGGGCGCTTCACTTTCCG
>JBGOXA010000032.1:0-9843 GCA_041478915.1 Dehalococcoidia bacterium | reverse complement strand
CGCTGCCTAAGATGGCTACACCCAACAAATAGCCTACCAGCAGGAGTAGTCCCGCTATGAGTGCCACCAGCACTATTGACCTGATCTGGTTAGACCTGATCTGTTCCCACATACCTTAGAGTCTCTTGCTTAACTGAAGCTAACCTTGGGTACTTCTTTCTCCGCTGGTACAGTGATCTCGAAGAACTCGCTCATTTTGAAACCAGTCATGCCAGCTACCACGTTGGAGGGGAACATCTGAATCTTATTGTTATAACCTAAGACGGAGTCGTTGTAGAACTGGCGGGAAAAGCTTATCTTGTTCTCCGTCGAGGTCAACTGTTCCTGGAGAGCCAGAAAATTCTGGTTAGCTTTCAGGTCGGGGTATCTTTCCACCACCGCCAGCAGACGGGATAAAGCACCACTGAGCTCACCCTCGGCCTTAGCCTGGGCACCAGTGCCGGTGCCGATTGCCTTCTGTGCCAGGTTGCGGGCGTTCGTTACTGCTTCCAGAGTGGCCCGCTCGTACTGCATGTAACCTTTAACTGTCTCTACCAGATTCGGTATCAGGTCATGTCGCCGTTTGAGCTGGACATCAATTTGTGCCCAGGCGTTCCTCACCTGATTACGCCGCCTCACCAGACCGTTGTAGATGAAGACAAACCACAGAAGAAAAAGGACGACGACGCCGATGATGACATAGACTGCAATCATAAGAACACCTCCAGAAATGAATTGGGGCTATACCTTAGCTTTGAAAACCTCTCCTAGAAAGTGAATGACTCTTCTGTGTTTATGTTTACCAGTTCCAGCAGGTTCGGTACTCCTGATCTGCCCTATGACCTGACTGAGCTCACCACGATCAAACCATATTCCATCCTTTCGAGGGCAGACGTCAATGAGCACCCTTGGTTCGGAGCCAATGATCACCTTTCTCATCTTCCTTCCGCATATTGGACATCGCCTTGCCTTTTCAACCACCTTTTCTGCAGGCAGGGCCATTATCTCATCCATGGTCAGAGCCGCTCCATCCAGCGCCATACGTTCCAGTAACAGTTCCAGCTCTCCAGCATCAAACCAGACACCCAAGCATTTCGTGCAATAGTCGAGCTCAATTCTCTGGAACTCCACCACCACCACCGGTCCCCTACATGCAGGACAGTCCACGGCTTTCCCCCTTTGACACTAAGTGCCGCTCAACTTTGCCTCAGATTGAACTACAAACATTGTTCATTATAGCATAGCACGCCAATCGTTTGTGCGACATCTATGACCGATCCAAGCAGGGTAGACAGCGCCCCCAGAATTGTATCACCAGTGCTGTCTATTGACCAAAGTGGATACTTATTTCTTCGGACAGAACTAGACAGTCCCTGGATTCTGGCATGATGCAGACAGCCCCCACGGAGCTACAGCGGTCTCATGGTCCTACAGAATGGCGCAATTCGTGGCATTGACAGAATATGGACCGACGATTAGGATATGCTAGAAGAGTTTCCACCAGAAGGGGGGACACTACCCCAAATTACTCTCAAATCTCAAAGATAAAGAAGGTTCATAACGTGAAAAGGACAATAGTTGGTTTGTTGCTGGCTGTGGCGGTGTTGCTGAGTTCGGGTATTGCTGCTTGCAGGGCAAGCAAAGCCGATACGTCATTATCTGTTGACTCGATTATCGGCGTGTACGCCGGCACGGAAGATCTGACAGCCACGCTCACCTCAGGCGGCTCACCATTGAGTGGCAAGATTATCAACTTCACCCTCAACTCTACCAGGATAGGAAGCGCCATTACCGATAGCAGTGGCGTCGCTACTCTGCCGCATGTCAGCCTGGTCGGTGCCAGCGTAGGCACGTATGCCAATGCCATAGGGGCCATGTTCGCCGGTGACGCGGACTACAACGAAAACAGCGGCTCTGCAGACGTGACGGTAAACAAAGCCAATACCTCATTGTCTGTTGGCCCAGCCAGCGGCGCACTCGGTGGTACGGTAAGCCTGGCAGCCGTGCTGCTTTCAGGCGACTATGCAGTGAGCGGCGTGAGTATTAGCTTCACCCTCAACGGTGTATACATGGGCAGCGCCACTGCTGACGACAGCGGCATAGCCACTCTGCCGAATGTCAGCATAGCCGGCATCGCCGCAGGTACCTATACCGGCGCCATTGGGGCTAGCTTCGCCGGTGACGCCACCTTCAACGCCAGCAACGGCTCGGCAGACTTGACAGTAACCTCCTGATACATCTTACACAGTAGGGGTGGGGTGAAGGTATGGGATGGCACAGCGATGGCCTGCCTCCCGAAAACCAGTCCAGGTAAAATGTTAGACTCCAGGCCAAAAGAAAGCTGGCACTGTGCCTGGGCAGGACAACCTGTGCGGTGGGGTAAATCATCGTGAAGCCGTCCTCAGGGGGCAGGTTTTCGGGACATACCTCAACCCTTGTCTGCACAGCATCAGAATCTTCTTCTCCTGGCTCATTTCAGAGGGTATCGTAGCTGCTAGCCCTTTTGACCGTGTCAAAATCCCCCGACCGCCAGGAAAAGTCATGCCTACGAAAATACCGCACCACTCGAGTGACTGCAGCTTTCTTCTGTCATTGCGATCCTTCCGAAGGAAGGAGAAGCAATCTCCTGCAGCCCTCTTGGGATTGCTTCATCTACTTGGGAAGGGTGGTGTATTCCGGCGGATTAGCAGCAACTGATACAACGGAAGCGACGAAGGTTGCCCGTTGTGCCAGGTCTGCCCGGAGAGCCCTGGATTGGATGACACCGCTGGAGAAATTATGGTCTTTCCCGGAATATCAGGGTATCACCCCATCTCTAAAAAGTGTTACCTATGTTTGAAAACATCATACTCGATAATATCCTCGATAAAATCCGTGGTGGCCGAGGCATTGAGGAAACGTCCTTCATCAGAACTTGGAAACAGGCAAAGTGCTCCTCCGCATGGAGAGGCACTATGTTCAGAAGATGAGGAAGGGGTTGGGAAAGCAGTCGGGAGGGGGATCGAAGAAATACCCGGCTCATTTATCCGCCTCTTTTGGGCTCTTTTGGTAGAGGCAGAGGGACAGCTATCACCCCGCGGCATTCGATGTAGAAACAGAAAGGGTCAGGGAAGACAAAGCGTAAGTCGGGTGGTCACGTAAAGCCCCAGAAGCAGAGGCGACTCCCACCACTGCCAGATCACTGCGCTTTCCGCGGTTAAGAAGCACCACGGGTAACAAAGGAAAGGATATAATACATCGACAGATGGCTATGCCATCGGTGAACAGCTACCTTTTTTGCCGACATTTCGCCGACAAATTGTTTAGCATCGGATAGCACTAGATGGCACTTCCAGATACGAAATCCCTGCCAACCCAAGACAGAAAAGCACGTAACATCATATGGAATAATCACAGGGGATGTCAGGCTTCTTACTTTTGATCAGAGTATCCGGAGTTCTAATCGCCGACGGCTCAGCAAACGCCTAGCGAACCGACTAGCATCGGACGGCCGGTGTGGTATTGGGCAAATGTCGGACTCGAGATCGCAGGACTTGAAAGCAAGATAAATGCGGGTGCCCTCCAGTTCCTCAAAGGGCCTTGGGTATTTACCTGTGACCGATGTGGCACAAGGTTTGATGCTGAAGTTACGGCCGAAGTGATTGAATAGCTACTAAGGAGTGGTCAGGTTGAGGGAGTGGGTGCCAATCGGGAATGTGAAAACCACTCCATATTTTCTATCAGGAGGCACACTTTCCAGGTGTCCTTGCATGACCTCACAAAGGTCCGTATTGCAGGATAAGCTAGACTGCGTATGACATGAAGTCCACAGTCTCTCGACGTCGGCTGCCGCTTCAGTTTACAATCCACCCAAGAAAGGAGGCAAGCGGTCGGTCTAGCAAGCGACTGCTGGCTTGTCTCTAGCCAACCTTCCAAGCAGGTGGTCGCGGGTTCGAGTCCCGTCTCCCGCTCTGCAGATACGACAAGGTAGCTCGTAACGACTTGCATGAGCAAAAAGCATAGATATGAAGCGAAGCTGGTCTAAACGACCTGCGTGGGGCGGGTTCCCCAAGATACGTTAGAGGCGCAAGTCTGCCCTGAGACAATCGAATACTATTAGGACCAAGCTCGCATCTTTGTTCGCTGGCTAGAGGGCAGAGGTACGGTAGAGCCCCGATCGATCGCAAAGCTAGACATCACCGGTCTCTTTCGCGACATTGCCAACAATTGCCCTAAGCCCAAGCACAACATTGTTGTTGAAGGAAAAGTCCGCCATGGTGAGTCACTTCGATATCACTATTATCGCGGAATAAAGCGTTTTCTCTCCTGGCTCGCGGCGGAGGGCTATATACTATATAGATCATACTCCTCCGCACGGCATTGTGTTCAATCCTACCAAAGCCAGGCCCCCTTGGCTGGCGGCTCTTTGCAGACACGTTGTGAACCACGCGAGCTATGGCCACTCAAATTGGAGGCCCTAGCTCGTCCCTCCTGCCAAATATCAATGGCTCTCTCTCTTATCCATATGGTTCCATTAGTGAAGCGAAGCGGGTGGCTAAATTGACACCGAAGCTAAATTCGGTGTAAAGTTATCTAGCTAAAAGCGCAAGGAGGTAAAGGCATGGCACAACCAGGACCAGAACTGCCGATGTTCTGGAGTACAAGGAGGAAATAGCAGACGATGTGGGAAAGAGAGAAGATAAACCAGCCGGCACCAGCATCGCCGCTATTCTGGAGACTCAATGCCGATGTCTATAGGCTCATCGGCTCGAAGTGTTCAGATTGCGGCCACATAACCATCCCCAAGACCAAGATTTGCCACATGTGCGGTAGCCTCAATAATCAGAAAGACTACCAGCTTCCGAAGACAGGGAAAGTGCACACCTTTTGCATCAACTATACCCCGCCGCCAGGTCTCGAGGCGCCGATTTTCAACGTCATTGTCGATCTGGATGGCGGCGGGCGGTATCTGGGTCTGATCACCGAAGTCGCCAACCCTGAGCAGGTGAAGATCGGCACCAAGGTGGAAATGGTGTTTAGGAAGATCATGACTGACAGGGGATTGGACATCTACGGCTACAAGTTCAGATTGGCGGAGGAGGGCTAAGATGAGCATAAGAGGTAAAGTCGCCATTATTGGCGTAGGTATGATCCCCTTCGGTGAACTCTTCCACAAGAGCTTCGAAGACATGATTCAGGAAGCTTTCCTGAACTGCGTCAAGAAGGTCGACAAGGGGTTCGATCCGAAGGACATAAAGGCAGCCTGGTTCGGCCAGTGGAGCGGCGGGTTCATCGGGCAGGGTTCGCGGGAGGGTACAACCCTAGCTACAGTACTGGGACTCCGTGGTATCCCTATCTCCAGACTAGAGAACGGCTGCCCTACAGGCAACGACGTCATGAGGAACGCAGTGCTTGGCGTTGCCTCCGGGGTCTATGATGTCGTTTTGGCCCTTGGGGCAGAGAAAATGAGAGACAAGCCAGGGGTGGAATCGCTGGTGGCTGCCGGAGGAGGCGGAGGAGGCACACTCGGAATGCATCCCTCGTGGATGCTGGGCATGGGTGGTCCTGTCATCCAGGCTCTTTATGCCACCAGGCAGATGCACGAGCTGGGCTACACCATGGAAGATTTCGCCAGAGTGGCAGTGAAGAACCATCACAATGGCGTTGCCTGTCCGTATGCCGAGTACCGCTTTGAGGTGACTGTCGAGAGAGTGCTGAACAGCCCACTGGTCTGCTGGCCGCTACACCTCCTGGACTGCTGTCCTCAGACTGACGGTGCTGCTTGCGCCATAGTCTGCCGCGCTGACTTGGCCAAAAAGTACACTGACAAGCCTGTGTACGTATTGGGAACCAACACCGCGGTGGAGGTCAAGGACATGTGGGATAAGCCCAACTACATCGAGATGCTGGCTACTGTCAATGCGGCCAAAGGCGCCATGGCGATGGCCGGCCTCAAACCAGAGGATATTGACCTGGCCGAGGTACACGATTGCTTCACCAATACCGAACTGATGAACATCGAGGACATCGGTTTCTGCAAGAAGGGCGAGGCAGCCAAGCTCCTTAAGGAAGGCTATTGGAACCGAGACGGAGCGAAGCCCATCAATCCCAGCGGAGGGCTGAAGGCACACGGACACCCGATAGCTGCTACCGGACTGGGGCAGATATGCGAGAACTTCTGGCAACTGAGGGGAGAGATTCAACCCGCCGAGAGGCAAGTGAAGCTCAAGAAGGGCATCGCTCTCAGCCATAACGTTGGCGGCAACGGATTCGGTGTATCCTCCATCAACATTCTCGGTCGTGAGCCGTAAGGAATTCTAAGGAGGGAATGATGAGCGGTATTATCGGATATGGAGTGTACGTCCCGCAGTACAGAATAAAGCAAGCAGATGTGGCGATGCCCTGGGGAGGCTTCGGCATGGGTGAGAAGGCGATCTGTGGTTGGGACGAGGACATAATCAGTATGGCAGCCGAGGCTATAGACAATGCCGTGAAGCATGCCGGTGTCAAGCCGGCTGATGTCGGCGCACTGTACTTGGGCACAGCATCTACACCTTTCCTGGAGCAGCATGTATCACCTATTCTGGCTCAGGTTTTGAACCTATCGCCGCACGCCGGCGTGCTTGACTTCTGCGGGAGTGTCAATGCCGTGGGCACGGCACTGTCGCAGTGCTTGATAGCCATTGAGGCCAAGAAGATAAAGTGCGGCATCGTGGTGGGCACAGAGAACAGGCCGGTGGGACCTGGATCAGATGCCGAGGTCAACTTCGGCGCTGCAGCAGTGGCCATGGTCGTTGGCACTGAGGGCACAATCGCCGACATTGAGGGGGTGGAGTCCTACTCCAGCCTGTTCTATGACAGGTGGAGAAACGTCAAGGATCCATGGGTGAGCAACTACTTCGACCTTCGCTTCGACCGGGAGTACGGCTATCAGAAGCATATTGAGGAGGCCTGCAAGACACTGATGGCAAAGCTGAACAAGAAACCGGCCGACTTCAAATACGCCATCTTTCAGCAGACTGACGGCAGACTACCGGCAGGGGCGGGCAAGGCTCTGGGCATGAAGAACGTGTTCCCCGATCTCACGCCAGCTATCGGTGATGTGGGCGGAGTATCGCCTTTCCTGTGCACGGCGGGCGTTCTGGACCAGGCCAAGGCAGGTGAGAGGATACTGGTGAGCTCCTACGGCTCGGGCGCTGCCAATGCTTTCAGCATACTGGTGAACGATGGCATCGAGAAGAAAAGGAACAAGACAAAGACTCTCGAGAAATACATTGGCCGGAAAGCCTATGTTGACTATCCCACCTACTTGAGAATCATGGGCACCATTAAGCGCGTGCCGTATTAACTCCAGCCAGCGGATAGACAAGCGCTGCACAATGTGACAGCCCTCTTCTGCCGAGGAACAAACAAAAAGCCCGAGGGGCCTGGCCCCCTCGGGCTTAGTCTTTTGCCTCTCCTGACCACCGCTGTGCTTCTAGCTTCAAGTGAACAATGCCCTGGTCTAGCCTCGTTTCACCCGGCGTAACCAGCTTTCAATCAGGGTCTGGTTAGTGAGGATTTCCTTGGCAGCAGAATAAGGATCCATCTCGCCTTTCTCCACTTTTTCCAGATAGCCGGCGAGTTGACCGTCCTGCTCAATCTGTTTTACCACCTGGGCCATGATCCTATGTTCAATAGTGCGAAGCAAATCGGTCCTTCTCTGTTTGGAGCGCTTAAGCGCTAGCATGCCACTCTGTTCCAAAGCGCGCCGATGGCATTCAATCTGCTCGTATAACTCCGCGACCCCTACATTGTTGACTGCCTGTGTAGCAATCACCGGCACCTGCCACCAGGATTGCTTAGGACTCTGGTGTAGCATTCCCTCCAGTTCAGCCACCAGATAATCGGCTCCAGGGCGGTCGGCCTTGTTTAACGCAAAGATATCGGCAATCTCCATCAGCCCTGCTTTCATCGTTTGAATGCTGTCACCAGCTTCGGGGACAAGAACTACTATAGTAGTATCCGCAGCTTCCATAATGTCGATCTCGGTCTGCCCCACCCCTACCGTCTCCACAAGAACAATGTCTTTACCGCAGGCATCCAAAAGCTTTATGACACCGGAGGCTGTCCTCGGTAGCCCTCCGTAGCTGCCCCTTGTGGCCATGCTACGAATGAACACTCCCTCATCCAGATAATGCTGCTGCATTCTGATCCGGTCCCCCAGTATGGCACCACCAGAGAAGGGACTGGTGGGATCAACAGCTATTATGCCCACCTGCAAACCCTTCCCTCTGGCAATCGAGGTCAGTCTGGCTACCAGTGTGCTCTTGCCGCCTCCCGGTGGGCCGGTAACGCCGACGCAAAAAGCCTTGCCGGTATGAGGGTAAATTGCCCTCATTATCTCAGCCACTTTGGGGCTCTCCGTCTCCACTAAGGTAATAAGGCGGGCAAGGGATTGTTTGTCGCCAGAGAGCATCTTCTGTACCAGTTCCGTCATTATCGCTCCTTACACGGTTTTATGCCGCTTTCAAGCACACACATACAAAGCCCTTTTGCAATAGAACCTCACTACTGCTATTATAATAGACGGCCAAGCGGTTTCAAAACCCAGGCAGGTAATCCGAATTTCAGGCTCTCTAAGCCTCAGTAATTTGTTCAACAAGGAGGGGCTGAATGGCCGAACATAACCAAGACAAGGTTTTCTCAGCATCGGGGATTCCCATAAAGGAGATATATACCCCTGAGGATGTGAAAGGTATTGACTACGATAAAGACCTCGGTTTTCCCGGGCAACCTCCGTACACCCGGGGGGTTTACTCGACCATGTACCGAGGCCAGTTGTGGACTATAAGACGCTTGACCGGGTTTAACACCCCTGAGGACACCAACAAACGCTACCGGGAAGAATATGAATTGGGGCAGACAGGTTTTTCCATAGCTCCCGACATCTCCACCGCAGTCGGGATGGACCCCGATGACCCCAGAGTGTCGGCTGACGTTGGTCATGCTGGCGTACCAATATACTCTATTGAAGATATGGAGGCAGTTTTTGACGGCCTGCCGATAGAGAGATGCTCCACCTTTCTGGCAGACAGGGTGGGGGGACTGCTTACGCCTGCGTATTTCCTTATGGCTGAGAGGCGGGGGATACCGCTCAACCAGGTTAGGGGCACTACGGCCAACGATCTATGCACCTGGAGTTCGATGGATCTGGGTAATCAACCACCCCCGCACGGTTTCCTGAGGTATTCCGTAGACCTAATCGAGTGGTGTGCCGAGCATGCATCTCGTTGGTATCCGGTGTCCTTCAACTCCTATAACCCTCGGGACAATGGAATAAACGCTGTGCAAGAGACAGGCATGCTCATGGCCACCGTCATTCAATACATTGAGGAAGAAAAGCGGCGGGGTAGGGTGCCCCTGGAGAAATTCGTCAGACGGTTTGCCTTCAACATGGCTGTGAACAACGATTTCTTCGAGGAGATTGCCAAGTTGCGTGCAGCTAGGCGCATGTTGCAGAAGATTACTAGGGAAAGATATGGCATCGAGGACCCAAGCTGCGGGCAGTTGCGTGTTCACGTTCAGACTTCTGGCTCCACCCACACACATCAGGAACCCCTGAACAACTTGATCCGCATTGCCTATCAGGTGATGGCCGGCGTCCTGGGCGGAGCGCAATCGATACACGCCAATGGATACGACGAGGCGGTCTGTCTACCCACAGACCAGGCGATGCTGCTCGCTATCAGAACAGAGCAAATAGCCGCCCTGGAGACGAACGTAAGCAATACGGTGGACCCGCTGGGTGGTTCCTATTACATCGAGCGCTTGACAAATGAACTGGAAGAGCGTGCCTGGGAGTATGTTAAGAAGATTGAGGATGTGGGTGGCATGGTGGAGGCT
>JBGOXA010000324.1:0-2660 GCA_041478915.1 Dehalococcoidia bacterium | reverse complement strand
TAAAAGTCGTTTCAACTTTTCCATGATGTCGGCGTCGTTTGGAGTCTTCGTTACCTCTCCAGTCGGTGTAACTTCTTCTTCAATGGTTTCAACCAAGTCAGGAATGAGCAAAAACTCAGGGAGGCGAGTCTCGTCCCCCTTCCTGTACAGGCCATCTTCAAATCCTTGCGTTACCAACACGCCTACTTTGTCTCCAATTCTCTGTGCAAGGATATTGGTACTCGTTGTGGACGAAAAGCGAAGCACTTGGACTTCTTTTAAAAAACTCCGCAAGTCTTCAAAACCGAAGGCCCTTGCCCCTTCTTCAAGGCAATTCATAAAACAAACCGTCAGGTCATGGGGCGTGGTATCCACCTTAATTCTCTCAATTCGTGTTCCGTCACTCAAAAAACCATCCGTAAAAGTCCCTCCAGTATCAATGCCCACAATGATATTCGCCATAACTTCCTCCCATGGTATAAGCTTCCTGCCTCACCCTGCAGCAAGCTGCAGGGAATCATCAAGTTTAAAGAGAAACTAAATTTCTAAACGACGTCCCTCAAATCCCGGTGTAGACCCTTCTCTTTCTCCATTGTGTGATGTTCTCAAGAGGGGATAGTGTCATAGCCCCGTCCTATGTGTCTTATGAGAGAACAAGAGAATAGAGTTCATCTTTACATTTCTCAATAAAAGCCGGGAGTACCTTTCGGTAATCCCCTACTACTCCATAATGGGCTACGCTAAAAATATTAGCCTTAGGATCCTTGTTTATGGCCACGATATTCTTCGAGCCTGATATCCCAGCAAGGTGCTGGCTCGATCCGGAGAGAGCCACACCGATGTAAAGCTTCGGGGAAACAATCTTACCCGTAAGACCAATCTGGCAGTGTTCTGGAACCCACTCATGCTCACAGGGTGGCCTGCTCGCACCCACAGCACCCTGGAGGAGTTGGGCCAATTCCTCCAGTTGTTTAAAGCCCTCCGGTCCACCTATCCCCCGCCCTCCACAGACCACCACATCCGCATCCTCAAGTTTGATGCCGGCCGCCTGCTCCTTCACCCGCTCCACTACTTTCCCCCGAATCGCTGTAGTTTTAATGTTAGGAACAAAGAAGATAATCTTCCCCTTCCGAAATTCATCCCTCTCCAAAGGAGACATGGTCTTGGGACGAATCGAGGCTATCTGCGGCTTGGTTTGGCAAACATATATTGCATTAGCGTTGCCGCCGTAGACCGGCTTGGTCTGTTGCATCAGGTTGGTTTCTCGGTCGATGAGCAGCTCGATGCAGTCCAAGGTAACCCCCGTATTGAGCCTATAGGCAAGCCGCGGCCCTACGTCTCTACCCATTGAGGTCTGCCCGAAAAGCATGATATCTGGCTTGATCTCTCGAGTCAGCCTCTCCAGAGCAGCAACATAAGAATCTGTAAGATAGTCCTTCAATATAGGATCATCAATCACGTAGACCGTGTTTGCTCCGAAGTAAATACAATCTTGCGCCAATTTCGTATCTACCCCACTGCCGATAAGAACGGCGTGGAGGTTCTGACCCAGTTGATCAGCCAGGCTGTGCCCTATGCCGAGAAGCTCTGTGGTGATGGGAGAAAGGTTACCTTCCGAAATCTCCCCGCAGATCAATACTCCCTGATAGCCAGACACGATGTTCTCCCTTAAATCTTGGGTTCAAATAAGCATCACATCAGATGAAGCCTTAAATTAACTTTGCCTTTCTAAGCCTGAGATGGAGATTGGCTCCAGCTTCTTCAAGGGTCTCTCCCGCCACAAACTCGCACTTGCCCTCATGAACAGGGACGAAGAGCTTGAGCATTTTGACTTTGGCTGCAGATGGATCAAGCCTTGAAGGCGTAACATCAACGTCCCGGACTGTCCAAATGGTTATTTTCTTCTTAGCCGCCATGATGATACCTTTCGTGGTGAGATAACGGGGCCCACCAGGCACACTGCTTACCGCAACTAAAACTGGGAGAGGCATCTCAAGAACCTCATATCCTTCGTCGACAACTCTTACCACCAAAGCTGTGCCATCTTTCACCTCCACCTTCTTCACAGGGTTAACGCTCGGAATTCCCAGGAGCTCAGCAATACCCAGACCGACCTGTCCCGCATCCCAGTCACCTTCCTGCCGCCCGCAGAAGATGAGGTCAAAGTCCCCTACCTTCTTGATGGCCGTGGCCAGAACATAGGCCACAAGTGAGCGGTCCTCCTCCTGAAAGAGAGGATCGCTTAAGAGAATACCCTCGTCAGCTCCCATGGCCAAGCAATACCTTATGGCCTCGGTGGTAGATGGGGCGCCAAGGCTGATGACAGTTATCTTACCCCCTTTGGCTTCCTTGATCCTTATGGCCGCCTCTAAGGCTACCTTATCGTATTCACTGATAACCAAGGGGTAATTCTCAGAAGGGATCGCCCGCTTTGCTTCGGGGCTGATACGAAAAGCAGCGGCAGGAGTTTCTGGATTAATTATTTCCTTGATACAAACGGCAAGATTCATGTACATCTCCAGACAAAAAGCTAGAACCCGCCAGGAACCTCAGACGTGGTCCGTCCCCGAAGGACTGATACAACCGCGCGTTACAAATGTAGTACAGCTTCATCTATTCTCTGAAGAAGTTTATATTCTCCAGGCTCTCACAACCATTAACCCTGCTTGCTTCAAGTTGGT
>JBGOXA010000226.1:0-3624 GCA_041478915.1 Dehalococcoidia bacterium | reverse complement strand
TGTAACAATCTTTCCCCACCCATGTCAATGGCTGGAAACCCTTTGCCATGTTGTTGGCCACGGGAGGACAATTACGAGGATCGTTCAGCCCGATTCTTCCAGTAGAGCCTTTGTGAGCGAGTTTTTTGCTGGCATAGCTTGTTCAATGCACCGAGACCTACTCCCTGTATGTGGGTTCAGGTCTTCCAGCCCCCTGAGCACTCGCCCCCATCTCTGCCCTGAATCTGTGATATTGGGCAAATCGGCTTAGAGCCCGGCAGGCCCTTTCCAGAGAGCTATAAGTCGTGATATCGGCTTCCCTGAGCTCTCTAACGAACTCTTCAGCCTCCCCGGCCTTACCCTCGTCTCTTACAGCGACAACCGCTGGCTTACCCGTAGGGTTATCCCGGGCAAAACCGGCGACGCATTTCTTGAACCCGGCCACGTGCTCAGCCGAAAACCATTTAGCATAACCGACGCCCAGATGCAAAAGGATAATGTCAATGGCAGGGTCGGCGGCCACAATATCGAGGGCGCGTTTTAAGGTGAGCAAGTCCTCGAATACGCTGCCTCCATCCAGTGGATTTACCACACTTTGGTTCACGATGGTCATAAACTCTCGTAGCGCGGTAATTGTCTCGTTGGACAAGGGCGGGACCTGCAGACCCTCCTGGGCGCAGACATCGCCAGCGGCCACGCTATTGCCGCCTCCTCCCCCCCACACCGCCACTCGTCTCCCGGGGGATGGCTTCAGACGGAGAAGCGTCATGGTGACATCAGCCATCTCATCAATCGAGTCCACCTTTATCACCCCCGTCTGCTTGAAGAAAGCCTCCCAAACTTGTCTGTCACCCGCCAGAGAGCCCGTATGCGTGGCAGCGGCTCTGGCTCCAGAGGGCGTAAGGCCGCCTTTCCAGATGATGATCGGCTTCTCTGGGTTTACCTGGGTGACGAGTTGCTTAAACCTCCTGCCATTCTTGACGTCTTCAATATACATGCCTACTATCTGTGTCTCAGGATCGGTGGCCAGATACTCCAGGAAATCGGTAGAATCCATGAGCAACGCGTTTCCGTAGCTTATGGCCTTGCTAAAGCCGATCCCTTGCGACGGGCCCTGCCTGACATAGGTCTGGCAGTGGCCTCCGCTCTGTGAGAGGAAAGCCACCGGACCCTGGGCTAGCACTACCTGGCTATACATCTGCATGCGGTCAGAGGGTACATGATAGCCGAGAGCGTTTGGCCCCACTACCCTGAGGCCTCCCCTCAAAGCGATATCCCGTATCACGCTTTCCAGTCTCTTTCCCTCTTCTTCGCCGGTCTCCCCAAAACCAGCGGTACATATGTGCACGTCGACCGCCCCGGCAGAGATACAGTCCTGGAGCACCTGGGGTACCAGAGCAGCGGGCACCGTGACTATAACGTAATCGGGTACCTCGGAGAGGGCGGTGAGACTGGGATAAGCCTTGAGCCCCCTGATGACATCAGCCTTGGGGTTAATGGGGTATAGACGCCCCTGAAACTTCGCCTCCTGAAGCAGGCGAAGAAACATCAGTCCCGTGTAGCCCGGAGCAGAGTGACCTTCAGTTCTCGACACGCCGACAATGGCGATAGATTTGGCGTGAAAAGCTCTATCCAGGCCGAGGTCTCCAGTCATATCAACCTCCATTATGATGGTAAGAAACAAGCCTGTGGAAGTTAGGTATTAGGTCGATGGGAAACTGGTCTGAAAACACCGCCTCGGCAACGACTTCAATGGTTCTGGCCAACAAGGCAGTTCCAGGCATGTGAGCCATAACATATCTGCCAGCTCCCGCAGGCCACTTCATATATGTCTTACACAAAAATGGGGCATTTCAGGCACCGAGGAGATGGACACCTCAGGTACCAGGTCCCTGCCCCTTCTATTTAGTATTATAGCTCTAGCTTGCCTCTATTGTCCTGCCCTTGGCCCTCGCAGGAACAGTATCATTCTTGGGGGCAAAGGTTAAGGGAAAAGGAGAGACGTCCTACAGTCCCAGGGTGAAGCAGAATAAAAGGGACTAAGCAGGTCTCCTTGGTGAAAAGCACAAGCGGGTTAGTAAGTTGCCTTGATGACGGCAGAGGCGAGAAGGAGCTATAATAGGAACGTCAGGAAGCAGGGTTTTGGGCTCTGAAGTACCTGCATCAGTGGCGTCAAAGATGTTCCACTTTCGCAGACGACGTACACTGTATTCTGTCTTGAACAACAACTTCCGTCTCGTATTCATATAGAGCCAGTCGACTTCTTGGGAGCCCTCAACTATGCTTTAGGTACAGGGAAATGTATCTACCACGCCATTTACTTTGGGGCATTGGGGCACTACTGCTCCTCATTTTCATTGGCACGGCCGGGTATATGCTCATCGAGGAGTGGAGTTTCTCCGACTCCATCTATATGACCATTATTAGCATCTCTACAGTGGGCTACCGAGAGGTTAACGTTCTCAGCAGTGCCGGTCGAGCCTTCACTATTTTTCTTCTCGTAGCAGGCGTGGGACTGGCCTTTTACATCTTGACTAGCGTCGTGCAGAACCTGATAGAACAGGGGGTTCAAGGAATCTTCCGGAGGCAGAGAATGGAGAATAGAATTTCAAAGCTCAAGGATCACTTCATAATCTGTGGCTATGGCCGGGTGGGGAAGGAGGTAGCCGCCGTCTTCTCCGAAAATAAGGTCCCTTTCGTGGTTATTGACCCCAGTGATGCCGCTTTTGCTGATGCTACAAAAGCCGGCTATCTATTTCTTCAGGGGGATGCCAGTTCCGATGATGTGCTCAAGAAAGCCGAGATCGGTCGATCGCGAGGACTCATAGCAGCTACGGGGAACGATGCCGAGAATATCTTCATCACCCTTTCGGCCAAGGCCCTCCACCCCGGGCTTTTCGTTGTGGCCCGTACCTATAGCGAAGAAGCCGTAGCTAAGCTCGAGCGAGTTGGGGCGGACCGGGTTGTCGCCCCCCTCCGCCAGGGAGGCCGCCGCATGGCTATGTTGGCCCTTCGGCCTTTGGCGGTGGACTTCGTTGATGCCGTTCTCGGGAGGGCACCCAGCCCTCTAGAACTGGAACATATCAAGGTCGTTGGCAGCTCTCCGTTAGCATTAAAGAAGGTAGGAGAGGGAGAGAAGCTCACGGGCATAGCTATCCTTGCTTTGAGGAAAAAGAATGGCGATGTCCTTCCAAAACCGGGTGCAGAAACGCTTATCGAACCCGGCGACGAACTTTTCGTCATAGGGATAAGAAAACAACTGGAAAAGGTGGAAGAGGTGGGATAGAACGTGGTGGCCGGGGAATTACCGCCGGGGCTTACGCACTTGATGCAATCGGCGCGATAATGTACTGTGCCGGTTTTGTCAATCACGGATGAGCAAATGCGGATCGAACCTCAGAGACGCCACGGTGAATACGTGGTTTTGAGTCTGCCGCTCCAGAATTCCCCCGCCCACAGTTGCTTTCTCAATTTGGGAAACTTACCAAATACTTCACGGGCGGATATATCTTTCAGTTACCACCCTCCCCATACGGGAGCCACTTTACTCCCACCAGCTTGCTGGCGGGTATCCATAAGAGAACTTAAGAGAGGTGGTCTTAGCATTTGACAAGAGCCGATAATGGCTCTATTTTTACATTACAG
>JBGOXA010000020.1:0-12423 GCA_041478915.1 Dehalococcoidia bacterium | reverse complement strand
CTTCCTTGCGGCCGTCGTCGCTGATGTGCAGAACGGGGAATTTTTCTGTTGCCTCCAACGTCTTCTCCGTCCTCAGTTAGCCTTGCACTTCTATCGGGTCCCCGGCCATCACTACTCCACCACGGATTATCTTAGCAAATATCCCCTCTTTGGGCATGATGCACTTGCCTACCTCACGGAAAATAGCGCACTTGGCGTGGCAATCTTTGCCGATCTGGGTGACCTCCAGAATCACCTCCTTGCCTATCAGCATCTGCGTGCCCAGAGGTAAGGAAGTTAGACTTACGCCCTCGGTAGTCAGGTTCTCAGCAAAGTCCCCCGGGCCCACGTCGAATCCCTTTCCCCTCATCTTGTCGATGCTTTCCCTGGCCAGCAGGCTCACCTGGCGATGGGTGCAGCAGTCGGCATGGGCATCACCGACAAGCCCGTAGTCCTCCTTGAGGATGCCTTGCTCTGCTGGTTCCTTCTTAGTACCCTTCTCGTTGCTCTTACAAACGGCAATTATCTTAGCCACTCTTCTCGGCTTTCAGATACTTCTCCTGATTGGCAACGAAGGCTTTCTTGCAGCCGGGAGCGCAGAAGTAATAGGTCTTCCCCTTATATTCCGCCGTAGCTGCCGCCTTCTTTTCTTCCACTTTCATCTTGCAAACCGGGTCTATGGCCATTTCTATCACCTCTCATCGCGCCTGACTTGAAATCCACAGGGTAATCGCCAGGCTCATGCCTTACTTTTCAAAAAGGGCGACATGGCCCTAAGTCTGCTCACGATTCTGGGTAGTACCTCCAGGACCCGCTCCATGTCTTCCCGGGTCGTTTCTCTGCCCAAGCTCAGTCGCAGCGAGCCGTGACACAGCCAGGCAGGCAATCCCAGTGCCAACAAAACATGAGATGCCTCAATGGCATTGGAAGCGCAGGCTGACCCGGTGGAGGCAGCAATGCCATCCAAATCCAGACTGATGGCCATTGATTCTCCCTCCACAAACTCTACGCTTATGTTTACGTTGCTGGGCAGCCTCTGCGAAGGATGCCCGTTGAGATAGATGCCCTCCATTCGCTCGAAGAGGCCCCGGATAAGCTCGTCCCGCAGAGAAGTCAGGCGTTCCATTTCTTCCTTCATCTCACTCTCAGCAATCTCCACCACTTTGCCAAAGCCAACGATCGCCGGGACGTTCTCTGTGCTGGCGCGGCGCCCTCTCTCTTGCTCTCCGCCGTGCATGAAGGGAACAATCCGGGTTCCCTTCCGAATATAAAGCGCTCCTATCCCTTTTGGCCCGTAGATCTTGTGGGCTGATATAGATAGTAAATCTACCCCAAGCGCGTCTACATTTACCGGGATATGCCCTATTGTCTGCACTGCATCGGTATGAAAGTAGATTTCCTGCCTCTGGGCGATCTTGGCTATTTCGGGAATTGGCTCTATAGTGCCTATCTCATTGTTAGCATGCATCACTGAAATGAGTATGGTCTTGTCGGTGATCGCCTTTCTAACATCCTCTGGATCAACCAAGCCGTACTTATCTATCGGAAGATAGGTTACCTCGAATCCTTGCCCCTCCAGGAATTTGCAGGGCTCCAGCACCGCATGGTGCTCAATGGAAGTGGTAATGATATGGTTTCCTCTCTGCCGGTTAGCGTAAGCCACCCCCTTTACGGCGAAGTTATCTGCCTCTGTTCCTCCGCTGGTAAAGACGATCTCTTCACTCCGGGCGCCGATAAGACGAGCGACCTTGTCCCTCGCTTCTTCTATGGCTGCTTTTGTCTCCTGCCCCAAGGAATGGATGCTGGACGGATTGCCAAAGGCGTCGGTGAAATAGGGCAGCATAGCCTTCACCACCTCGGGATGCGTCGGTGTGGTGGCAGCATAATCAAGGTATATCCTTTTCATCCTTTAGCCCTCCACAATATCACCAACAACGGGATCAACTCTCACCCCTTTGGCCATCACCCAGGCAATTCCGCGCTCGATTTCCCTCTCTTCTCCCTCTAGCTCCAATACTACCCAACCCTTATTCTCAGACACATCAGCCCGGCGGATATTGCTCACCACCTTGAACTGTTGCCCAAGAGTGTAAATAATGGGTTCTTTGATTAGCTCAGGGGGGAATGTAAACATTACGCGTCTCTTCGCCATCTTAACCCCCTTCGTTTTCCCTAAAATTATCATAGCACAGCTGAAGTATGATAGGATCAAACTCGTGCACCGAGCGCCTCCTCAAATGATTCAAGGCTGGGCTGGATACTAAATGGCCGAACAATATCTGAAACTGTCTCCTGTGTCCTGGGCCCTGCCCCGGTGATAAAAGCTACTGTAAGCTCTTTCCTTTCGATTACCCCTGAAGCTACCAGTTTCTTGAGTCCGGCAATCACTACTCCCCCTGCCACTTCAGCAAAGATACCCTCAGTTTGAGCCAGTAGCTTCATCCCCGCGATGGATTCCTCATCGGTGACGGCGCAGGCACCGCCCCCCGACTGCCGTGCCACCCTTAAGGCATAGTTGCCATCAGCCGGGTTCCCAATGGCTATTGACTTGGCAATGGTGTCTGGTACCACCGGGTGCACGTGGAGGGAGCCGGCCTTAAAGGCGTTGACGATGGGCGAGGAACCAGCAGCCTGGGCGAGATACATATGGGTATTAACCGGCTCAATTAGGCCCAGCATGGACAGCTCATCCAGCCCTTTCCATATTCGGGTAAAGAGAAGTCCCGAGGCAGCAGGAGCCACCACACAATCAGGGGCACGCCACCCTAGCTGCTCAGCCACCTCATAGCCTAAGGTTTTGCTGCCCTCAGCGTAATACGGTCTGAGGTTAATGTTAATGAATCCCCATTCATACTTTTGTGACACTGCGGCGCAGACGCGATTTACATCATCGTAACTCCCATCAACGGTCACCAGAACCGGATCATAGATTGCTATCCCTATCAGCTTACTCAGTTCTACATTGGAGGGGACAAAAACATAGGCTTTGATATTCACCTTGGCAGCATGGGCAGCAACGCTGGCAGCCAGATTGCCAGTTGACGCACAAGCCACAATGCCAAACCCGAACTCCCGTGCCTTGGTTATGGCAACCGAGACCGGCCTATCCTTGAATGAGTATGTTGGATTGACACAATCGTTCTTGATATAAAGCTGATCTAGGCCAAGTTCACGCCCCAGGTTGTCGGCTTTCAACAAGGGAGTAAGGCCACTACCAATATCCACTGGCTCGCCTTCCACTGGCAGCATATCGCGATAACGCCACATGGTGCGCGGCCCTTGGCTAATCCTGTCTCGGCTCACAGCTCCTGCCATTGACTTATAGTCGTAAATCACATCCATCGGGCTGAGGCAGAAATCACATACTGAAAGCGGTTTCAGTGAATACTCTCGCCCGCACTTTCGACAGCGTAGGGCTGTGGCGTAAGACAACTTCCACTCCTTCACAGGCGCTCAAGCGCCTGCCACAAATCCTCAACTAAATCATCAATGTTTTCTAAACCCACCGACAGCCTGATTAGCCCGTCTGTGATGCCTACCTTTTCGCGATAATCCTTTGGCATCGAGGCGTGGCTCATAGTAGCCGGGTGCTCGGCAAGAGAAGCCACACTGCCCAGTGACTCCGCCAGATAAAAGACCTTGAGTCTTCTTAGAAAAGTATTGACACTCTCGATACCCCCTTTTACTTCAAGGGAAACTACTCCGCCGAACCCCTTCATCTGCCTTTTGGCGATTTCGTGACCCGGATGAGACTCAAGCCCTGGAAAGAACACCTTTTCTACTGCGGGATGGCCTTTGAGATAATTTGCCACAGCGATGGCATTCTCCTCATGTCGTTTCATTCTCACCGGAAGAGTCTCAATTCCTCGAAGAACCAGCCAGCAATCGAATGGGGAGGCGCAGGTTCCCATGGCATTGAGGAGAAATTGAACTCTTTGTGATAGCTCATCGGTGGTAGTTACCACAGCTCCACCAACAACATCACAGTGGCCGTTAAGATACTTGGTTGTAGAATGGACAACGAGGTCAACTCCATACCCTATTGGTCTAAGAAAATAGGGTGTGGCGAACGTGTTATCTATCACCGTCATCAGATTGTGCTGTTTGGCAATATCTACCACCATCTCCAGATCAACTATATTCAGCAGCGGGTTGGATGGAGTCTCCAGCCACAGCATCTTGGTGTTAGGCTTTATCGCCTCTTCAATCCTCCTTCGGTCGTTCATTCTCAGAAAGCTAAACTCCAGCCCAAAATCGCGCATCACATCCTCAAATAGTCTATAGGTTCCCCCGTAGACATCATCCCCTGAAATTACATGATCGCCTGCCTTAAGGAGATGAATAACCGTGGCTTCAGCAGCCATTCCGGTAGCAAAGGCAAACCCTGCCTTTCCGCCCTCGAGTTGGGCAATTGTATCTTCCAGAACCTTCCTTGTCGGATTTGCAGTGCGGGAGTAATCATAGCCCCTGGTCTTACCTATATCCTCAAAGGCAAAGGTCGATGTCTGATAGATGGGTACGGAGATAGCACCGAATGTCTTATCCGGTCTTTCCCCAGCGTGAATGGCGAGTGTTTCAAATCTCATATTCCCTGTCACCTACCTTGGTAGCCTTGTTAGACAAGACGAACAGTCCTTTCCCCTCTTATATCCCTGTTGTTGTCTGGTACAGCTCTTGAAAGAGCCAGGTGGACAAGTACCGCTCCCCAGTGTCAGGCAAGACCACTACTATTAACCTTCCCTTATTTTCTGGCCTTTTGGCTACCTCTAGTGCTGCCCAGGTTGCCGCACCTGAAGAAATGCCAGCCAGTATTCCTTCCTCCTTGGCTAACCTCCTCGCCGTTGCCCCAGCATCTTCGTTGGTAACCCTAATAATCTCATCAACCAAATCCAGTCTCAAGACATCAGGAACAAAGCCAGCCCCTATGCCTTGAATCTTGTGCTTTCCAGGCTTTCCCCCTGAGAGAACCGGAGAATCAACTGGCTCAACGGCAATAGCCCTAAATTGGGGCTTTCTCTGCTTTATCACCTCAGCTACTCCAGTGATTGTCCCTCCGGTCCCCACTCCAGAGACCAGAATATCTACCTTGCCGTCAGTATCCCTCCAGATTTCTTCCGCAGTGGTCAGCCGGTGTATCTCTGGATTTGCTGGGTTCTTGAATTGCTGCGGCATAAAGTAGTTAGGGTTGTCCGCCACCAGTTGTTCTGCCTTTCTCACCGCCCCCGGCATTCCCTCAGCCCCCGGGGTTAGCACCAGTTGGGCGCCAAAAATAGACAGAAGTTGTCTCCGTTCTAATGACATTGTGTCTGGCATGGTGAGGATAAGCTTGTATCCCCGAGCGGCACAGACAAAACCTAGAGCAATACCGGTATTGCCGCTGGTGGGCTCGACGATTACGGTGTCCTTCTTAATGAGCCCCTTCTCCTCAGCATCCACAATCATTGATACCCCAATCCTGTCTTTAACGCTATGGACGGGATTGAAGGATTCAAGCTTTGCCACTACCTCTGCCTTCAACCCCTCAGTTATTCGGTTCAGTCTGACCAGAGGGGTATTTCCGATCAGCTCGGTAGAGTCCTTGGCTATTCCTCTGGTTAGCCTCGGTATCTCTAGGGTCTTGTAGCGCAGAATATCTGCTTTCTGAGTCTTGCTCATCTCCGCTTCCTCCTTACCTTAATGTCTTGGCTTCTTTCCCCTGATCCTTACTACTCGCAGATTCCTTTGGCTGCGTCAAACAAAAAGAGGCGAAGAAACTGATAAGGTCTCTTCGTAACATCAGCCTCTTCTGCCGCTCACCCAAATCCTGCAAGGTTGTGGACTCCAAGACTCCGTTGATTGCCTTTTTCACAAAGAACCCTCTGGGGATACCCTTTAGCTTGCTGACGGGAGAAAAGTGGCTCCATGCATGGGGGAGTCTGATTGAATATCAGATCCACGAGGAGACCTTCTCCTTACAACTTACGTTTCAGAATCTTTAGGGTGCCCCTCAGCTTGCTGAGGGGTGATTTACATAGGCTCAGCATCAACCGGAACAACTTTTACCTGCCCCCAGATTCCCATATGGTCATCTTTGATAACTACCACTCCTCTTATGCCCTCGGTGCGGCTGGCGAAGTCCGTTGCTTTAGGAATGTCACCTGCCTCCTGAATCAGATTACCTAGGGCAGTGGCAGCAGCATCAGCTAAGGCGGTAGAAGTAGAAAGCACGATGCAGGCATCAGCCCTGCCAAAGCTCAAAGAATGCCCCACTGTTCCAGCAGAGGTGCAGACTCCCAGCGGCGTTTCCTCAGGCTGGATTTCCAGGGCTATCTTACCGGTAAAAGGGGAATTGTCCCCGGCGTAAACCCCTACTAATCTTCTCTTCAGCGTCTTGAGAAATATATCCCCACCATTTTCTACAATTACTTCTTCAGAGAAGGCGAGCAGTTCCTTCCCCACGCATTCGGCTATGGCTCCGGCCACCGCAGCCATCGGGCCAACACCCACATCCGCTGCCGCTTTCGCCATTGCCTTCACAATCTGTGGGGCATCCCTTTCCACCACGAGTGGCTCCAAGGCAGAAAGAAACTCAGGATGGCGTTCAATGTACAACTCTAAGGAGCCCGATACTTTAGGATTGCCCTCAGTGTCTTCCTTCGCAAGTTACGCTTTGCCCGCACATACAAATCTGTTTCCTTCACTGCCACACTGAAGGAAACCAGGTCTTTGTCCTTGCTCCAGGCTCGATAGAATCGTGACTGATACACAAAGCTAAATCCGTATCTCCATGGCCCGGGGCGGGCAAGCCTTTATGCAAAGTCCGCAGGCGATGCACTTCTCGTCCAGAAACCTCACCCAACGGGTGGGAGGCTCGAGCATGAAAGCTCCTGTGGGGCAAATGGTGATGCAAGCGCCACAGTGGGTGCATCGCTCTTCGTTGCGATAAATGTCTCGGCTTAGGGGCTGAATATCGACACCCACTTCTGCCAGATATTGCATACCCCTGCTGTAGTCTTCCTCTTTCCCGCTTAACTCCAGGACTAACAGGCCTTCCTCCTTAGGGGTAACAGAGGCCTTCAGAATGTTGAACGAAAGGTCATAGTCCTTGACCAATCGATAGATGATTGGTTGGTCTACCAAAGGATGTGGAAAATGCAAAACGACGCGTTTGGAAATGGCCATTTCATCCCCCTCTATTCCAGTCGTTCCTTCAACGGTTTGAAGGTTATCCCTGATTCTACTCCGGGCAGCGGTGCCACTGGCTCGGTCAGCAGGAATTCCCCTTTGCTTATCCACTCCTTGAGAGTCTGAGCAATCTCTACTGCCTTGGCATAGCTGGAGAGTGAGGCCGTGGGGACGTCCCTTCCTTGCACCGTTATCTTGCCGCTCTTAAGTTGGGCGTAGCTCACCTCTCCCAGGATGTCCGGTTTCATTTGGGGGTAGGCCTCAGAGTAGTCCACAATGGCGGCAAAGATTTCCTCGTCCTTTACTGCTGTGTAGTGCAGGATTTCGTCAGACAGTATAGGTATGGGTACACCGATGCCCACCATCAACGTGGCACCATAGCCCAGGAAGCTGACTCCTCGCAGCCATTCTGGCTTCATTTGCTTCAAGTCGCCAATGACTGCCAAGGTTCCGCCGCCGCGCCTGGGCACCCCATTGTCTCCCCGGAGGACGTTGGGGTTGTGCTGTGTACCTTGCCAGGCGACATATCCTACGCCTCCTCCCAAAAAGATCTTAGTTCCTATACCAATGGTCTTATAATAGGGGTCATTAAGCAATGGGGAGAGCTGTCCCGCTGAGCAATAGTTTGCATTTCCCAGTCTTGGCTTCAGTACCCCCATGTAGGTGTAGATCGTCTTATCAGAGAGATTCACCGCCACATTGTAGTTCTGATAAGCATTTCTGATGTCGAACAGCACTGCCTCGTTGATGTCCTTTATGTTTATCAGGGTTTCAATCCGTTTTCTGGGGTAGCAGTCTGTACCGTAGGCAGTGGCTACCAGCCTTATGTCCTTTCCTGCCACCAGTTCCTCGATTACATGTCCACCGCCGTAGTTGAACTCACCAGGATGAATCTTGTTTCTGGGATCATTATCGGGGAGAGCGGTAGCGCCGATGAAGATGTCCACAGCAGCAAATCCCGCATAAACAGGGATATCATTGAGATAAATGCCTCCCCCTCCAAGTTTCATTCGAGGTGTGGAATGGCCCACATTGAGATAGGCGCCTGAAGAACACATTGGACCAAAGGTGGCCGTGGTTACCACGTCCACTTCTAGAGCAGCCTTTTTCAACCCCTTGTCTCGCACGAGGTCTATCACCTCTTCAGCCGTTACCACGACAGCCTGACCCTTGCGGATCTTCTCGTTGATCTCTGCGATTGTTTTTGGCATTAATATCCTCCTAAACAGGCGATTTCTTCTTAGTCTGCCTCTTGGTCAGCCCCTTACGGGCCAAGCATTGTCCATAGGGTCAGACACCACCCCCTTTGGCAGTCCCCTGTAGGAGGAACAATTGACGAACAACCGGATTCCCTATCCCTGTCCATTTGACCCTTTCTGGATGATCTGGCTTCTCGACTTTGATTCACTGGATATACTGTCGGCCCTGAGCAGCTCCTCTAACTGGCTTATCCGCTTCTCCAGCTTGTCTTGCTTTTCCAGGACGAGGCCGATAGCTTCATTAACGGGGTCAGGTAATCTACCATGCTCCAGGTCGATAACTGGTAATCGTTTGTCCTCCACTATGCGTCCCGGTACCCCGACTACGGTTGCTTCGGGCGGCACAGACTTAACTACTACAGAATTTGCTCCAACTCGGGCTCCTTTCCCCACGGTTATGGGCCCGAGTAGGATAGCCGCAGCGCCTATGACTACGTTATTCCCAATTGTGGGGTGGCGTTTTTTCTTTTCCAGGCTGGTTCCGCCCAAAACCACACCCTGATACATTAGCACGTCATCCCCAATCTCCGCTGTCTCTCCAATGACTACGCCCATGCCGTGATCGAGGAAAAACCTCCTGCCGATCTTGGCACCGGGATGGATCTCCACTCCAGTGAGGAAGCGGTTGGCATGGGACAGCATCCGGGCTGGAAGGCGAAGCCTGTGGCACCAAATGAAGTGGGCCAGACGGTGAAGGGTCAGAGCATGCAAGCCGGGATAACACAATATGACCTCGGGGAGGCTTCTCGCCGCCGGATCCCGAGCAAAGACTGTCCGAATATCTTCTCGTAATATCCTAAACACTTTTTCTTCCCGAGATTGGCATGCCCGTTTGTTCCTGGAAAAGGCCAGCAGTCAGGTAGCGCTCCCCAGTATCTGGTAGGATCACTACGATGAGCTTCCCTTCGTTTTCTGGCCTTTTGGCCACCTGCACAGCGGCACAGGCTGCTGCGCCTGAAGATATGCCCGCCAATATCCCCTCTTCTCGGGCTAGTCTGCGTGCCATCGTTTTTGCATCTATGTCGGAGACCTGGATGATTTCGTCAATTAGATCCATCCTGAGTACCTCGGGTATAAAGCCAGCCCCAATCCCTTGTATTTTGTGGCGGCCCATCTTGCCACCGGACAAGACAGGCGAACCCGCTGGTTCGACAGCAATGGCCTTGAACCCAGGCTTTCGGGGTTTGATCGCCTCAGCAATGCCGGTAATGGTTCCACCAGTCCCCACACCAGCCACAACCAAGTCGACCTCCCCGCCGGTATCCTCCCAGATTTCCTCAGCAGTGGTTTCGCGGTGGATTTGAGGGTTGGCAAGGTTCTTGAATTGCTGTGGCATGAAATAGTTCTGACTTTCTGCCACCATTTCTTCTGCCTTCCTCACTGCCCCTGGCATCCCCTCTCGCTCCGGGGTTAAGACAAGCTCGGCACCAAAGGCAGCGAAAAGCTGACGCCTTTCCAGGGACATATTCTCGGGCATAGTGATGACGAGCCTATACCCTTTAGCAGCGCAGACGAAGGCCAGTGCAATGCCGGTATTCCCACTGGTAGGCTCGACAAACACAGTATCTTCTTTGACCAGCCCTGCCTCTTCAGCAGCCTCAATCATGGCAACGCCTATTCTATCTTTCACACTGGATAGAGGATTGTAAGATTCGAGCTTTGCTACCACCGTGGCTCTTGTTCCTCGGGGTACCACTCTATTCAGCCTGACCAGCGGCGTATTCCCGATGAGTTCAGTGATGTCGTTAGCTATTCCCGAGTTGTGACGCCTCTTCATCACTTCAGAAGTCACCTTCAGCATTTACCCTACCTCGCCATGAAGACACAAGACTCCCGGAGGGCTCGTCTGCTTTGGCAAAGCCCTCCGGTTTTGCCTAGATGTAATACATCGGTGTGCTGGCTTTTCCTTTTTCTTTCTGTCGCTCGACCAGGTCCTGCAGGGTGGTAGACTCCAACACCTGGACTATAGCTTCCTTCAGCTGCGCCCATATATCGCGCGTAACACAGAAATCAGAACGCGAGCAGGCTTTGGGATCATCGACACACTTGGCTGGGGCAATTGAGCCTTCCAGAATCCCAATCACCTGGCTGAGCTTTATCTCCTCAGGTGGTTTTGCCAGCCTGACCCCACCAGCAGCGCCACGAACACTACTCAGTATGCCAGCTTTGACCAAGGGTGACACCAATTGTTCCAGATATTGTACTGAGATCTCTTGCCTTCTAGCAACGTCTCTTAAGGGAATAGGTGCTCCATCGTAATGGAGGGCTATATCCAGTAGTGCCCTTGTCCCATACAACCCTCTGGTGGAAAGCCGCACTGCGCTCCTTTTCTAAGTAAATTAATCAACATACTTCAGATTAGCACAAAAAGGTGAACTGTGTCAATAAGGACTCGGGGTGAGAACAGGAGTGACGATTACGGAGAGTAACAAGAGAAAATCGAACCGATGCGCTTGAGGGTGAGGCTAACGAGGAAACAAGGGATTCTTGTCGGTGATGATGATCTTTCTGCGGCTTAACTCGTGTCGCAGGTATCGAGGCAAGGAAAACATACCGCGGTGGGTAAGTCCGTCGTAAAACTTGAGGCCCTCACATCCCCTGTGGGAGATACGCTTGTCCACTTCCTCCACGGATAGCGAGAGGGGGTCCAATTGTTGGGAACCGAGATTAAACCCCCACAGTCCGCCGAAGGAAGGGATGTAAGCCTGATAAGGGAAAACGGCTGAAAAAACCGATCGCAAGGTACTATGAATAGTGACAAACGTGTTCAGGTCACCCAGAGAGCAGCTACCGGATTGGACAGCAACGATGCCCCCAGGAGATAATCTATTCTGAACCAGTTGATAGAATTCCTGGGTATACAGTCGGCAAGAAACACCCCCTTCCAGTGGGTCGGTCAGATCGATTAGGATAACGTCGAACTTCTGCTCCGAGTTAGCTAGATACTCTCTGGCGTCAAGATAGAGAAGCTCCACCCTGCTATCATCGAAAGCGCCCTGGTGCATTGATGGCAGGAAGCGGCGACAGAGCTCGACTGCTTTCTGGTCAATATCAACCATCACCACTTTCTCCACGAAGCGGTAGCGCAGTACTTCCCTCAAGGTGGCCCCTTCGCCACCTCCGGCGATGAATACTGTGCTGGGATGTCGATGGGTGATCATTGAAGGATGGACCAGGGCCTCGTGATAGATAAACTCATCCATCTCGGCGGACTGGATTTTCTTGTCCAAAACGAGGCATTTCCCAAAGCTATTGGTACGAATGATCTCCACCGATTGAAATCCCGTCTTCCCAGAGTAAACAGTCTCCGCCAGACGGTGCAGTTGCACAAAATCAGCGTTTATAGTGTCGTGAAACCAGTGGTTAGGGTCGTCTTCTTCCATGACTCTTTGCAACCTACACTGGCTGGGCAACCAGGACCCCTCTCTTTATCTCCATAATGGCAGGATCCTTGCTTTCCAGCTTTTCGATTAGTAGTTGTGCCGCGACGTCAGCTTTGACTGTATCCCCGCAGGTGAAGATATCTATCGCTGCGTAGCCGTGCTCAGGCCAGGTGTGCAGTGACAGATGCGACTCAGCAATAATTACTGCACCGCTTACACCTTGGGGGGCGAACTGGTGGAAGTATTCTTTTAGCACGGTAGCACCTGCCTTCTGAGCAGCGAAAAGAGTGGCATCTCGAAGGAGAGTCAAGTCATTTAGCACCTCCCGGTTACAATCTCTTAGATCCAAAAGCAGATGTCTTCCTAGCGCATCCAAATCACCTTCCCTCCTTTTGAAATTTATGCCTCCTTCTGCAAGCTCTGGGGGATGTTGATGGCACAAGTGTAGATTTTATACAATATCGTTTAGTTTTTGCAAGTCGGCGTTGCAGGGCGTTTGTTCTGTGACTCAGGCTGCATAGGAGTGTTTTCATGAGAGTGATCTCCTTTGACATGAACGGAACCCTTACCGAAAATCGTTTTGTTGAACTGGTTTGGGGTGATGGTGTTCCTAGGCTGTACTCTATGACGAGGAAGAT
>JBGOXA010000188.1:0-4341 GCA_041478915.1 Dehalococcoidia bacterium | reverse complement strand
CGTCCCCTTACTTGCAACACCGTGAAGGTCATGGTCCCCATTTTGAACCGGCCTTTCCTGGAGCACATGATTTGGTATCTCAAGGGTTACGGTGTTGATAGCATTGTCCTGGCCCTAGGCCACCTACCAGGGCAGATTGAGAGGTATTTTGGTGATGGTAGCCGGTGTGGGGTTAGATTGACCTATGTCATGGAACAATCACCCCTGGGCACAGCCGGGGCAATAAAGAATGCCGAGAGCCATCTGGACGAACTCTTCCTGGTGTTTAACGGCGATATCTTCACCGATATTGACCTCGGCGCGATGCTGTCCTTTCACCGCCGCAGGAAGGCGAAGGCTACCATCGCCCTTACTGCTGTGGAGGATCCCAGCGCCTATGGAGTTGTAGAGACTGAGCCTGATGGAAGGGTAAAGCGGTTCGTGGAAAAGCCACCGCCAGGGGAAGCGACCACCAACCTGATCAATGCTGGCATTTACATCCTGGACCGCGAGGTTGTCCGCGATATCCCCCCCAATACCCGTTATATGTTCGAGCATCATCTGTATCCGGCGCTTCTAGCCCAGGGGGTGCCCATCTACGGCTACCGCTCTGACGCTTACTGGATAGATATCGGTACCCCTGGCAAGTATCTACAGGTACAGCATGACCTTCTGCTCGGCCAATGTAAGGCCGCTCTCTCGAGCCAAATTGCAGAGAACGAAGGGCATGGCCAGACTGTTGGTACTTTCATCCATCCCACGGCCAGAGTCGAGGGGCCGGTAATAATTGGAAGCGGTTGTAGCATCGGCCCGGGCGTCCACATAAAAGGTCCGGCTGTCATAGGAGAGGGTTGCCAGATTCTTGACGGAGCGGTGATCGAGGAGGCTATTTTGTGGTCTGAGGTCCACGTGGGAAGACAAGCTACTGTGGAAAACTGCATTGTAGGTAGTGGCAGCCTCATTGGGGATGGCAGTTGTGTCGGTCGTGGCTGTGTCATTGGTGATCGTGTGGTGGTGGAAAAAGGCAGTCACCTCCACCCCGATACTAAGGTTTGGCCAGATACCGGAGAGTAGCCTATTCACTTTCTAGTAGGGCGACGCCCAAGGCACCAGGCCCCAGGTGGGTGCCCATTACTGCGCCAATGCTGGAAATGTAAATCCGCTCCTTGGGAAATACAGGATCAAGGGATTGGGCCAGAGCTATAGCTTCCTCTGGGGTAGTGGTGTATTCCACTGCCATCTCCTTGATATTAGTGAAACCGGCAGCGAAGCGACGTAGATGCTCGACAGCCTTAGCCCGGGTACGTTCCCTGGCTACCGGCGTAGTGACACCGTTCCTGATGGTAAGGATCGGCTTGATGTTTAACAGCGTACCAAGGAAAGCCCGCGCTGCTCCTATGCGTCCCCCCCTCCTGACATATTCCAGCGTGTCGAAAGCCATGCGGACATGTACTCTGGACATGGCTTGCTTCGCTGTGTCCATCACTTGATCCATCCTCGCTCCTGCTTGGGCTTCCTTGGCGGCGGCGATGACCACCAGGCCCAGCGGCATCAGCACCAGCCGCGAATCAATTACCTCAACCCGGCAGCCCTTTTTCTGGCTTAGCTCCTTGCCGTGCAGGGCAACCTGGTAGGTGGCGCTCAGTTCGGCAGACAGCACGATAACCAGGATTTCATCGCTTTGTTCACTCATGGTGTCATATATTTGCGCAAACTCGGCGGGCGATACAGTGGCGGTGGTAGGCAGGGATTTACTGGTGGCCAGTTTGCCATAGAACTCTGATGGACTTAAGTCAACCCCGTCCCGGTATACTTCGTCGCCAAAATGAACATATAGCGGTACTACATGAATTCCGAGAGCGCTGGCCACCTGAGGTGGGATGTCAGCCGTACTGTCGGTAACCAGCTTCACTGGCATATCCGCTCCTCTGTCTGGTCCTCCGCTGTGGTATCCATTTTGGCTAAACGCTGAACAGGAAAGTAATTACGTCGCCATCCTGAACGACATAGTTCTTGCCCTCCAGACGGAGCAGGCCTTGTTTGCGCGCCTCCGATAGGCCGCCGCATCTGGTTAACTCGACATAAGAGATTACCTCTGCCCGGATAAAGCCTCTCTCCATGTCAGAGTGGATTTTACCGGCCGCTTTGACGGCCGGGGTACCCTGGTGTATGGTCCACGCCTTCACCTCTCCAGAAACAATGGTGAAGAAGGTGATGAATCCCAGCAACTGGTACGACAGATTGATGATCCGGTCGGTGGCTGCCTCTCCAGCACCCATAGCCGAGCGGAACTCGAGAGCCTCTGCTTCACCAAGCTCCCCCAGCTCCATCTCCAGCTTGGCACAAACCGCAGCTACGGGGTACCGGGGACAGCGTGCCTTCAACTCCTCTTCAAGTGAGGCGCTTTGTGACAATTGATCCTCTCCAATGTTGAGCACTATCAGCATGGGCTTAGCAGTGAGGAACTGGTAGTTTTCTAGCATTTTCGCTTCTTCCCCGGTCAGCGACTGTTCCCGAACAGGTATTTCCTTTTCGAGGTCAGAGCCAATCCGTGACAGCAGTGACTGCTCCCGAAGAAGGGCCTCTCGCTCGGTAGACTTGGCGCCCTTGAGAGAGTCCTTTATTCTAAGCAGTCTTCGCTCAATGATTACCAGATTGGAGAAGGCAAGCTCCATGTTCATGCTGTCAACGTCTCGCGCCGGATTGACCTCGCCCTCGGGATGTGGGATTCTTTCGTCTGAAAAGGCCCGCACTACGTGTATAAAACCATCCGCCTTACTGAGGTAAACCAGCAGTTCACCACCGAGCTCTTTTCCTTTCCCCTTCGCGATAGCTATGTCCACATATTGCACTTCGGCAGGCACAGTTCGCTTGGGATCAAAGATGGCCTTCAGGCCTTCGAGACGGCGATCGGGCACCTTGGCCACGCCAATGTTTGGCTGTGCCGTGGTGGGAGCAAAGGCCTGGGTGTCGGCCTTGCCCCTGGTCAGGCTATTGAATAGCGTAGTCTTGCCGCTCTTGGGAAGACCGATAATGCCGATTTCCATTCAGCCTTGTCCGTAAAGGAGTCGAGGGATTCTTCGGTGCCCTTCTTACTATAGCATTGTCACCCTTGGCTTGCCACCCGCTTGGGTACTGTGGTCGTCGGCCAACAGGGGGTGCCTTGCTCTGGCAAAGGGGCTATGTTAGCATAGGAACCAACAATAGAAATGAACATCCTCGTTACTGGTGCGGCTGGCTACATAGGGAGCATAGTAACCGAGCAGTTGCTCAGTCAGGGCCATCGGGTTATTGCCCTGGATAACCTTCAGCAGGGGCACCGAGAAGCAGTGGCTCATGAGGCCATTTTCGTAGAGGCTGACCTGGGTGATTCAGAGGCGCTGGCAGCACTTTTCAGTCGATATGCGGTAGAGTCAGTTATGCACCTGGCCGCCGAAACGGTGGTCGAAGCCTCTATGACTGATCCAGCCAAGTTCTTCCGCACCAACGTGCTCTATGGGATAAACCTGCTGGATACCATGCTAAGGCATAATGTCAATAGGCTCGTCTTTTCCTCCACCGCCGCCGTTTATGGTGAGCCTGAGACATTCCCCGTTGCGGAGAGCCATCCACTGCAGCCGGTGAATGCCTATGGGGAGTCCAAGCTGATGTTTGAGCGAGTTTTGCGCTGGTATGGGCAGGCTTACGGGCTCAGGTCACTCAGTCTGCGCTACTTCAACGCGGCTGGCGCCAGCGAGAGATACGGATGTGACAGACGCCCGGCGACGCATCTTATCCCTATCGTTCTTAATGTGGCCTCGGGACGAGGCGATGCTGTGTCTGTATACGGCACTGACTATGATACCCGTGACGGCACCTGCGTTCGAGATTACATTCATGTGATGGATATCGCTGCGGCTCATCTCTTAGCCCTAGAGCATCTCGACCACCCGGGGAACAGGGCTTACAACCTGGGGAATGGCCAGGGTTACTCAGTCCTCGAGGTCATCGAGGCAGCTAGAAGGGTCACTGGAATTGACATTCCCTTCCGAGCCTGTCCGCGAAGAGCTGGGGACCCGGCGGCCCTGGTAGCCAGCTCAGCGCGAGCCAGATCAGAGTTGGGCTGGCAGCCCAAGTTCCCTGACCTGGAATCCATGGTTGAATCTGCCTGGCGATGGCAATGCAGCCATCCCCAGGGATATCTGGGCTAGGAAGGTAGTGCGGGGGCAGACCGTGGCCGAAAAGGGAATGCGACTGCTCGGACTTCGTTTCTTTCTGTACTGGTTTGTGTTTGCGGTGACGTTTTTGGTAATCATCTTTTTTGCAGGAACAGGCTATTCTCTTCTGCTGTTCGCTGCTTTGCACTTGGTATTGGTTGTCGCG
>JBGOXA010000328.1:0-2594 GCA_041478915.1 Dehalococcoidia bacterium | reverse complement strand
GTACCCCCCATCCACTAGTATCACGCTGCCGGTCATGTAGTCCGCAGCCGCGCTAGCCAGAAAGAGCACTACCTTGGCAATGTCGTCGGGCATCCCTGGATGGCCCAGGGGCAGGCGGCCCGCCATTTTAGCGCCAAGTTCGGCGAATTTCGCCGGGTCTTTCATCCTGGCTGCGTATATCTCTCCGACAGCAATGGTGCCGGGAGTGTTTATACTGCCCGGCGCCACAGAATTGACGAGAATTTGGTGCGGCGCCAGCTCTAAGGCCAGGGCCTTGGTCAGCATGACCACGCCACCCTTGGAGGCATTGTAGTGTGCCACCTCACCATGGGGGTGAAAGGCATCTATTGAGGCTATGTTGATGATCTTTCCCCCGTGGCCAGCCTTGATCATCTGCTGAGCAGCAGCCTGCGAGTAGAAGAAAACTCCTTTCAGGTTAGTGTCCAGCGTCCTGTCCCACGTTTCTTCGTTAATCTCCAGAATGGGTAATAAGGGATAAACGCCGGCGTTGTTGACCAGGATATCAAGGCTGCCGTAGGCTTTCACGGTGGCCTGGAATACCTTCCTGGCATCGGCGGCACTGCGCGCATCAGCGCGGATGGCCTGCGCTTTGCCGCCACTGGCCTTGATCTGCTCCGCGGTCTGATTGGCAGCCTCTAGGTCGATGTCAGCGATCATTACCCCGGCCCCCGCCTCCGCCAGCCGGAAGGCAATAGCCTGCCCGATGCCCATGGCGCCACCGGTTACCACTGCGCCCTTCCCGGTAAGATTGAAAAGCTGTGCGATCGTCTGCGTTGTCATCTTTCACCCCCTTTTCGTTGCGTTGTTCATGGCTTGCTAGTTTGAACCCTTTTCAACACTTTCACCCAGCCGGCAAGCTGCAAGCGTCGGAAGTTTGCAGAAACTGCCAGTAATCACCGAGTTTGCGGAGTGCCCTCACTGCTCGCTCACCGCTGTAGAAGACGGCCATCCCCATTTTCTCGATCTCAGCCTCCCGCTCCTCTTCTGCGCCGGTAACTGTCCACCAGCATACTGGCTTGCCATACATCTCCATCAACTCCGGTAAGGCCTGGGCTACAAGCATGGCTTCCTGTATGAAGACGGTGCCAAAGGCCAGGACTAGCCCATCCACGTTGGGATCGGCCAGAAATGACCTTAAGGCAGCTAGCGTGGTCTCAGATAGCCGTAGGCCGGAATGCGCACTTACTGGCCATATATCCAGGGGATTGGTGGTACTCATCCACGGCGGGAAAAATTGCTGTAGTTTGGCCTTGGTTTCTGGCGATAGGTGCGCCACCGTCAGCCCATGATCATGACAAGCATCGGCCAGCATGACTCCGCCGCCACCGCTCATGCTGATGATACCTACCCGTTTGCCCTTCATCAGAGGCAGTCGCAAAAAGGCTTTGGCCAGGTCCTCCATTTCCTCCACGTTGCTCGCCAGCAATATGCCACATTGCTTCAGCGCCGCCCGGAAGACCTCGTCTCTGCCGGCCAGGCTTCCCGTGTGAGATGCGGCTGCCCTGGCGCCCTCCGCACTTCTGGCTGTCTTGAGGGCTATGATCGGCTTCCTTCGGGATACCCGCCTGGCTGTTTCCATGAACCGCCTGCCATCCCTCATTCCTTCGGTATGGAGCAGAATGACCTTGGTTTGGGGGTCTGCCTGGTAATATTCCAGCGCATCAGCAATGTGAACGTCGCACCCATTGGCCACGTCGATCCCCTTACCCAGTGTTTTCACAGTGCGGAGGTGAGAGAAGAAAAGACCACTCTGGCAGATGATGCCCAGGGGCACCTTCTCCATCTCGTGCGGTACAAAGGAGGTGTTCAGACCGGTGAAGGCGTTGGCCACACCGAGAGAATTTGGACCCAGCAGCCGGGCGCCTGCTTCCCTGGCAGTCTTCAATATCCTGTCCTGAAGCTCTTGCCCTTCACTGTCTCCATCGGCGAAACCCTGGGTGACGACTATTATGGCTTTTATTCCTGCATCAGTGCATTGCTTGACTAGGTCAGGAACAGCAGAGCGCTCCCAAACCGGTATGACGGCCAGGTCAACCTTCTCCGGGACATCGCTGACGTGCTGGTAGGCCCTTATCCCAGCGATGTAGTCTGCTTGAGGATTAACCGGGTAGACCCTGCCCTTATACCCGTGACCAGCCAACCTCTCCACGATATTGAACGATCCCGAACCACTCTGCCTGGTGGCACCAACAACAGCAATGGAGCGAGGCTCCATGAACAGTTTCATCTGAGTGACAACATCCAACCTGGCAGCCCCCCATCAGGCCATTCCCTAGATCGTGGTATTTGTATAGCCGTACTTAGAGCGAGCAGTCGCTTTCCTATCGAAATCGCGTGGAGAATCTAAGGCTCTTTGGCCATTTTGGTTGGCACGATCTTAACATTAAGCACGCGTGCGTTGCAAATTCATGAGTCGAGGGTGTTTATTTGTCATTGCGAGGAGTCCTTCCCAAAGGGAAGGACTATAAGAGATGCTTCTCCTTCCTTTGGAAGGATCGCAATGACATATTGAGTTGCTAAACGCTCTCTGAGTCAATAAGCTCCCAGATGGTGAATAGGTGACATAAGCGGTC
>JBGOXA010000116.1:0-5847 GCA_041478915.1 Dehalococcoidia bacterium | reverse complement strand
GTTAGCTATGTGCCCAGCAGGAGGTATGAGGACAGGGGGGCGGTGCCTTACCGGTACGTGGCTATCAGGGTACGTTGCCAGCAAGGGGACTTGTTTGATGATACTGCCAGGGCACGTTACTATGCCATAGTGACCAACATCTGGGACATGGATGGGCAGGCCCTTCTAGAGTGACAGAGAGGCAAAGCTGGAACCATAGAGCACATCCACCATATTCTGACTAACGAACTGGCCGCTGGGGTCTATCCTAGTGCCAAGTACGGTGCTAATGCTGCTTGGCTGAGGCTCCAGTGATCACCCATAATCTCCTGCAGCTATTCAAGGCCCTGGCCCTGCCCCCAGAATATGCTACGGCCCACCCCAAAAGGTTGAGGTTTGCAGTGTTTACCCACTTTGGCAGAGTGGTGCGTCATGCTGGACAACTCCTCATGCGTCTGGCTGGCCGAGCCTGGAGGGGAGTGATAGGCCAGGCTGAGCAAAGGGTGTTGGCCTTAAGTCCTCCCGACTAGAAACCGACCGCTGCTTCACAGTCCTTTACGGCGGAGCCAAGGGCTCCGGAAGGGGATCGTTGCCTTTGGTGGCGGTTTTTTCCTTCGCTAGGCGGGGAAAAGGCACCACCGCAACAATTGAGACATCACCCACACCCCTCCCCATAGCCACATCAGGCCACAAAACTGCCTTCCCACTGCTGAAAAACCACATCCCCTAGTTATGGGCCAACTTAACTCACGGATTAAGGTCAAATCGGAGGTATTGACAAATGCGTGCTGTATGGTATACTGTGCGAGCAATGAATAGCCGTTTGGCTCAGCTATGTGATACTTTCGGGTCTACTAGGGCGATGACTGCCAGTCAGAGTGCTGACAGGCGTCTGTTTGAGGAGCAACGCCCTATCGCCCAAGCTATGCCACGCCTGAACCGAAGGTTCTTGCTGGACGGATAAGGATGGAAGAGATGGGGAGCAGGAGATCCAATATCGAGGTAATGGCTGATATTCTCAGGCTAGGCGAGGCGGGTAAGACTGAGATCATGTATAGTGCCAACATGAGTTACCGCCAACTGCAGCGATACCTCCGGTTTCTCACGGATCGGGGATTCATAGAAATAATTAAGGTCGGGAATCCCGTTACCACGTACAAGGTCAATGAAAAAGGCCTCAGGCTGCTGACAAACATTGAGAATCTCCTAGCAACGCTTGGCCTGGGAGATTGAAGGCCTGTTTTTGTGCCTTCCCATGCGATAACTTTAGATGAAGGAGTGTGTCCTAGATGAGTGAAAAGAGGATGCTCATAGTACCTGCTGAGTTAGTTCGGAGGATCGACGAAAATCGTGGAGACATGAGCCAAGTAGAATTTCTTAACTACCTGATCGATAACCGTTTGAAGTCAGGCGTTAAGGATGACGCGTATGTCACCAGGGAGGCACTCCGAGAGTTTGAGCATGGCATCAAGGATCTTCTGCGGAGCTTTCTGGAGTTTGTCGTCAGTTACGGGCTTGAACTGGGGAAGGCTCCGGGAAAAGACGATTTGGAAGAGCTAAACCAGAGATTGGGGGGAATGCACAGGTCTTTCGGCGGTTCAGCAAAGGAGGACTGATCCGAGGACGAGCGGACGTATTGTCTCCTGCGACGCTGCCCTTTTCCTGGTTCTGAAGTAATCCCATTCTACAGCTAGCCCCCTCTTCAAGAGGGGGCCTTTCTTTACTTGCCTTTCTACTTTCTCTCGTAGTCCTTATCTCAATCTCGCGTTTGATAGCCTCACGCTTTTATACTGCACCTCCCTTTCACTGGATGGTCTCTCATGCCACTAGAACAATGTTCTAGTACATAAACACTTCCCAAGCCTGGCTAATTGTGCCAAAGTAGTAGAGGTGGCTTACATAACCATGGGAGTGCTGGGTTTTCTTGTGGCCCCCCTTTTTGAGGTGGCTTCCATGAAGAGGATTCCTGGGGCGAAGCAGTGTGTTGGTGTGTTCGCGGCCGGGCTGGTGACATACGCCATGGTGATGGCATGCCTCAAATCTGATCGACTGGGGTTACCCCTGTGGCTAAGCTCTCTGGGTTGGGTTCTCCTGCTGATGTCTCTGCTTCTCGTAGCCTACTCCTTGTTCATCAACCTTCCTTTACGACAGACCTACATCGCCTCTGGAGTAGGAAGCAGGCTTGTAAAGACCGGGACCTATGCCCTAGTGCGTCATCCTGGAGTATTGTGGTACGCCCTGCTACTGCTCTCCCTAATCCTGGTCTCTAAAGCGAAGTTGTTGTTAGCTGCTTCACCTGTATGGCTTTTAATGGATCTCTTATACGTCTTCGTGCAAGAGAAGTTTTTGTTTACGAAGATGTTTGCCGGCTATGACGATTACCAGCGGGAGACGCCGATGCTGATCCCCAATAGAAAAAGCATAACTGCTTGCATTAGAACCTTGAGGCCTCCGAAAGCTTATGTCCAGGTTCAAGGAAGGAGAATATAAAGATGTCGAGCCCAATCGAACTCCTAAGACAGGGCAAGCACGAAGAGCTTTGGCAGATGTGTTGCGGCTTTGTTGATCTCAGCATGGAGCAATTCATGGCTATCCAAAGACGCCTGCTGCTCGAGCAGTTAGGGATGATGAAGCGATGTGAGTTGGGGGATAAGGTCATGCGCGGGGCAAAGCCGAGCACTGTCGATGAATTTCGCCAGCAAGTACCCTTTACCACTTATGCCGATTACGCTCCCTATTTGCTGCAGCGGAGGGAGGATGTACTGCCTGAAAAGCCATTGCACTGGCAACATACTTCGGGTAACTCGGGTGAGTTTGGGTTCAAATGGGTCCCGGTCACTGCCAGGCTACATCAAGAGCTAGGCACGCTGCTTTTTGCCCTTCTGATCTTTGCTACTTGTAGGGAAAGAGGTGATATCAGTTTTGGTGAGCATGAGAAGATGCTCTATGCGCTGGCTCCTCCACCTTATGCGACAGGTTCATGGGGGCGTCTTGCGGAGCAGGAGCTTCCGTTGGACTTTCTGCCCCCGTTGGATGAGGCAGAGAAGATGCCCTTTGAGGACAGGATAGAGCTAGGTTTCCAACTGGCCTTATCTGAAGGGCTGGACGTCTTCTTCGGGCTCCCCAGTGTTCTGGTGGCAGTAGGCGAACGTCTTCAGCAAAGCCTTGGCGTTAAGGGAATGATCTCCGTGCTGTCCAAGCCGAAGCTGGCTCTTCGTGTCGGCAAGGCATTACTGAGGAGCAAGCTGGAGCGGCGTCCACTTCTCCCCAGAGACCTCTGGACGCTAAAGGGCATAGCGGTCGTAGGTACTGATGCCTCGATTTATAAGGACAAAATCAGGGAGATGTGGGGAAGGTATCCGCTGGATCTATATGGCTGTACAGAGGGTGTTATCATAGCTATGCAGACCTGGGATTACCAAAATATGACCTTTATTCCTTTCATCAATTTCTTGGAGTTTATTCCAGAAGCGGAGTCCCTTGAGTCGAAGTTTAATCCTGACTACCGACCAAAAACTGTCTTGCTCGACCAGGTTGAGGCGGGAAAGAGTTATGAGATCGTGATTACCAACTTTCGGGGAGGCCCTTTTGTCAGGTACCGAGTTGGCGACATGATCAGAATAACCTCTTTGCGCAACGAAAACCTGGGTATAGATACTCCTCAAATGAGATTTGAGTCTAGGGTGGATGGCCTGATTGATCTGGCCGGTTTTACCCGGCTAACCGAGAAAACGATTTGGCAGGCGATAGAGAATTCAGGGCTGGCATACCAGGAGTGGACGGCACGCAAGGAAGCAAGAGATGAGCCAGTGTTGCACCTGTATCTCGAACTGAAACAGAATGGGAATAAGGGGGCTGAACAGGTGGCTACAGCTATACACCAGCAGCTAAGGAAGCTGGACAGTTCCTACGCTGACCTGGAACCCGTGTTAGGTTTACAGCCCTTGCAGGTTACCCTGCTCTCTAGTGGCGCGTTCGAGGAGTACGTTTCCAGACAGCGGGCGGCTGGAGTTGATCTAGCTCACCTGAAGCCACCCCACCTTAATCCGTCCGACCGTGTGGTTGCTACCCTGTTAGCTTGTAATGGCTCGCGGCAGTAGCGGATTGCGTTACCGCTCGTGTTTATTCATGGATGTTGAACCTGGTGTTATATGAAGATGATTCATAACGGTACCCGAGTAGTGGTTACTGGCATGGGAGTAATTAGCCCTGTAGGACTTACGGTGGCTGACGCGTGGCATTCTCTCGTCTCGGGTAAATCGGGAATTGATTACATAACGCGTTTCGATACCACCTCTTTTGATACCAAATTCGCTGGTGAAGCCAAGGGGTTCGAGGCAAGTGCCTATGTTGGCAGCAAGGCAGTCCGCCACATGGATAGATTCACTCAGTTTGCTGTAGCCGCCAGCATGGAGGCGGCAGCAGACGCTCGCCTAGCCATCAACGGCAACAATGCTGATGAGACTGGTGTCATCATTGGCAACAGTGTCTGTGGTCTGCTGGGAGTCTGCGAACAAATTGAGGTGATGAATGAAGCAGGCCCCAGGAGGATTAGTCCTATCCTGGCCCCGAAAATGACTGGCGATGCTGCTTGTGTGCAGATTTCTTTGATACTGGGGAGTAAAGGCCCCAGTTACTCCGTGTCCTCAGCATGCTCCAGCGGTGCCGACGCTATTGGTCATGCCTATGATCTTGTGAGGCATGGAGAGGCAAAGGTGATGATTGCTGGTGGTACGGAAGCACCGATAGGTCCTGTTCCTGTGGCTGCGTTCAATGCCTGTCGCGCCCTATCAACAAAGAACAGTGATCCAAAGCGGGCTTGTCGCCCCTTTGATGCTGAACGGGATGGTTTTGTATTAGGTGAAGGCGCTGCGGTGATGGTTATTGAGGAATTAGGCTATGCCGTCGAACGCGGTGCCCATATCTTGGCCGAAATCGTCGGGTACAGCGCCACGAGCGATGCTTTCCATATAATGCAGCCTTTGCCTGATGGCAGAGGTGCCGCAAGAACAATGGAATTGGCACTGAAAAAGGCTGGCCTTAACCCTGCCGATATCGATTATGTTAATGCACATGGCAGTGCCACAGTGCTTAATGACAAGGCGGAGACCTTTGCGATTAAAAGGGTCTTTGGGCAGGAAGCGTACCGGATTCCGATATCGGCCACCAAGTCTATGACCGGGCACCTTCTGGGTGCAGCAGGTGCCATTGAGGCCATGGTGTGTGTCCTGGCAATAAATCATGGCGTCATACCGCCGACCATAAACCTTGATACCCCGGACCCTGATTGTGATCTGGATTATGTTCCCAATGTGGGACGTCCCATTCTAGTGGAAACTGCCATGTCGAACTCCTTTGGTTTCGGCGGCCATAATTCTGTGCTCATCTTTCGCCGCTACCGCGGGTAGTGCTACCCCTTCGCTAGTCTCACATTTATCTTGGCGATAGTGCTTCTTTGCTGCCCTTTTCAGCACAAGGCCTGAACGCGTGGATATGCCAGAGGGCCACCCCGTCAAGCGTTGCGATTCCTATCCTTATCGATTGGGGACATCTGCGTGGTATTGACAACTTTTGCTCATACGTGCATAATTGGTTGCCGTTAAGTTAACATAGTCATTGTGACCTCAGTTAGAAGCGGAAGAGGCGAGATTCCGAATGAATATCAATGTAGTAGTACCGCTCGTTAGCTTCATTGCTTATTTCCCCTTGATATTGCTCACTGCTTCTCGTCGTCCCCGGGCAAGGGTACAGAACGTTTTCATCCTTTATCTGATTACAGCCATGGTCTGGAGCTTCAGCTCCTTTATGGCGCGTGCCGATCTATACCCGGGGAACATCAGCCTGTGCGTCAAGTTCATCATTTTAGCT
>JBGOXA010000227.1:0-3613 GCA_041478915.1 Dehalococcoidia bacterium | reverse complement strand
GTAGTATTTCGGCAGGTCAATGCTAAGCGTAAAAAGCGCCGAGAATCCTAGTATAAACAGTACATGGTAGGGCGTGAGTTTAGCTAAGATGATGCCAAAAGCGCCGAGTAAGGCAAAGATGATTACGACAGCAGTGGTGGAAAGAAGCAGTGCTCTACCCGGGACTGAATCCCAAAAATGTTTCCTTTCCCGCACAACATATACCCTGAACTGACTGGTAAATACAAGCATAAGCAGTGTGAAGCTAAGCAACTGCTCCCGTGACAGATGGAAGTAGTTCTTTCCAATCAGTATAGTGAGCCATCCTTCGGCAAGGAAAAATAAACCGATGCTGATCGAGGCTAAGGTGATATTCTTCACGTTCCACCTATTGGGGCTCGTAGTATACTTCACGTTGTCAGTTGATAAGGACATGGTGACGAAATCATTGGCAAACACCAGAAGGGCCATACCTAAGAGAGAAATGACAAGGTCGTGCAACCAGAAGAAACCTAATGTTAGCAAGCCAACAAATTGCACTGTCTTGGTGACTTTATTGATGACCCAGGTTAGCATTCGTTGGTAGATTTGGCGGCTGGTCTTTATGGCGTCAATTATCACTCTTATTCCTGGCTCGGTTAAAACTACACTAGCTGATGACTTGGCCACATCGGTAGAAACACTAACGGCAATACCTATTTCCGCCTGTTTCAGAGCCGGGGCGTCGTTGACCCCGTCACCAGTCATACCGACCATGTGACCCCGTGACTGCAAAAGCCACACCACCTGATACTTATCTTCCGGATAGACCTCAGCCAGTCCATCGCACTCCTCCACCATTTTGGCTTGTTCGGGTTCACTCAAGTCTCTTAGGTCACCCATCTTGATTATCCTGCTACCAATGCCCAGCTCACCGGCTATTTCTTTAGCAATGGCGATATTGTCACCCGTGACCATCACCGGTTTAATGCCCAGCCTTTTGGCTTCAGCTATCATGTCCCTGGCGTCCGGCCGAGGTGGGTCTGCCAGCGCCAATAGCCCTACTAGATGCAGGTTATCCATGTCCCCGTCGAGGGATTTGCTGACTGCCAGCGTTCTATAACCTTTGTGGGATAGTGCCTCTACCGTCTCATTGACCTTTTTCTCGGTTGCCTCGTCGATGTTTCGGCATAGGGGTACTACTATTTGGGGAGCGCCTTTAATGGCGCGGAAGCGTCGGCTATCGACCTGAATAATGGCCTCCGACTGTTTGGTGGCTGGCTCAAAAGGTTTGACCGAAATCTGCTGGTAGAGATGCAAGTCTACGGCTACCGTCCGCGCATATTCCCTAATGGCGCTATCGATGGCGTCTTTACTTTCCGCTTTTGCCGTCACAGCAGCTATGGTGATGACATCATCCTTGTTGTATCCCGAGAAAGGTATAACGTCGCTGACGGCTAACTGATTCATAGTCAGTGTCCCCGTTTTATCCAGGCAAAGCACGTCTATAGAGGCGGCATCCTCGATAGAATCGAGTCGGGTTACGAGCACCCCCCTCCGGGCGAGCTCCATGGCCCCTACCGCTTGGGTAATGGTGAGCACAGCAGGCAAAGCTACGGGAACGGCCCCCATAAGGAAAATCACGGCAAAGGTCAGTATATCCGAAACATCCGTCTTCGTTAGTAGAGCGTCTATTGACACCAGAACCAAAGCACCTAGGCCTAGGTACATCATGTATCTGACGATGGCAACCATTATTTCTTCTTGGTGAGATTTGGGTCTGGCTATTTCGACCAGTTCGGCAGTCTTACCGAAATAGGTATTTCGCCCTGTGTTGACGACTACACACTTGGCTTCTCCCCGCTTGACTATGGAGCTGGAGTAGATAATGTCTGATTCGTGAACATCTACCGGGAGAGATTCTCCGGTCAGAGCGGACTGATCAATAGTCAAGTCTCCACTCACTATTTTGGCATCTGCAGGAACAACATCGCCCATTGCCACAACAGCGATATCTCCAGGTACAATCTCCGCTGCGTTCAAAGTTGCCCATTTCCTCTCACGCAATACCCTTGCTTTGGCGGCCAGTCTTGTCTTTAGAAGCTCGAGGGATTTCTGCGAACTGCGGCTGTGCAGGTGACCAATGACTGCGTTTATGATGATCAATGCGGCAATTATCATAGCCTCCAGATAGTGCTTCAGAAAACATGAGAGCAGTATGGCCAGCTCCAGCAGCCAGGGCATAGGGCCCCAGAAGCGTAACAGGAATTCAACAAAGGGGCTCCTCCTCTTAGCCACAACCTCGTTTCTGCCAAACAGCTCGAAGCGATGGCGCGCCTCGGACTCAGTGAGACCATCCAGCGTGGTGGCTAATAGTCTCAAGGCCTCTTCCACGGTGATAGGCTTATATTCAGCAGTGTTTCTGGCCTTCGAAAAGTTGCGTGGAGGCTGCGCTGGAAAGTGATTGTCCACGTTTTCCTCTAACATCGCCCCAACAATAGCAACCTCAACCGTGGCAGGAATTCGTCACTTTATCCTAACCTCGGTGGATTTCTCTGGTCAAACCGCCTTTTCAGTGTCTTGAGTTGCGAAGGTACGGATAGGTCTTCTCCCGCTTGCCTTTCTGCTGAAACCCTAGCATATAGAGCTACTTTCACAATATGCTTGTTTCCATCCCAAGGGCGCCGCACCGTAGTTTTCAACAGTCGCGCTGACCCGCCGGTTAGCTCAGCTGCCATTTGGCGACATTTCCCCCAAAATCTCAGCTATTAGCTTGATTATGGCCTCAATGAAATCGACCACTGGCTGTCCAATGTCGTTCAATATGGTTCTTCGTCCTATCGCAGACTCAAATAGATGGGCCAACAGAAATGGCTCGAGAGGTCTGTGTACCTGGCTTGGTTGTCCTCAGATGGAGTACTATGCGCGGATGCAAGGCTTGAGCATAGCCTCAGGCTTCTTCTTCAGCTATGCTCGCTCTAAGCGGTGTGGCCTAATCTTCAAACTTCTTTTCTAAGCCAGTCGGGGGAATGCCCTCTTCATTCCAGCCGCGCTTCTGGTAGTATAGCGAGAGAATCCTGTTAAAATCCCTCTGGTTAATGACCCTGCCCGCGGTCGGACCAGTGAGCGGGGGATTGGCCCATACCTTGCGGGGAAGGCTGTCGTCCTTCCGACTCGCGCCAAGACGGGTATTAATCAAGCGTGTCAGATCGTAAATGTCATTTGAGCGTTCCAGAAGCTCTTCAAGGGATACTTCCTCTCCAGTCACATATTTGTAGAAGTTGGCGTAGTGCCGCTCACTCAGCCCCAGTTCAATCCAGGGCAGACGGCAAACGCCCAGCATGTCAAACAATGGGCGCACCTTCTGGTGGTAGATGACGATGTCAACCTTCTCGTCATCGGACCAGTTCTGCCCCTGTTCCATTTCCTTGGCAATAGTCCACGCCCGTGTGTGGTGCGCGCCTATGTCTGAGGTAGCATAAGCCAGCGCCATCGAAAGGCTGGATCGGCTGTCGTAGGCCGACTGCTCAAGACCTTTGACGTGGAGGATGACCTTGTCCATTTCAGGCCAGCGCTGGATAATACCCCGAGCCCCATCGGCAAGGATGTTGCCGATGCCCTGGCGGTGGGCGATTTTCTGCATCAGTTCCAAGAT
>JBGOXA010000091.1:0-6761 GCA_041478915.1 Dehalococcoidia bacterium | reverse complement strand
TAACCTCCAGTGGTAATTGGGATTTGGCATCCACAATGAGATGGACTTTATAGCCAAAGAAAAGATAGTCCTTGCTCTTGGCTCCCCACTGAGCATCGGTGTCAGAGTAGCTTCTTGGGCAATGGCACTTTCCTTTGCAGGAGCAGGTCTTATGGCCAAATTTACTGGCATAAGCCCAGACATGAGTAGAATCTATAGCGGTGTCGCCACCTTTGATTATCTTCAGGACAATAGCCTGGGCAATCAACTGGTGGAGAATCTCATAGAAAATGTCTTCACCCAGGCGATCACGGAAATTGGTAAAAGTGCCGTTGGAAGGAGTCTTCAGGAAGTTGAAACCACAGAGAAGACACAGGCGACCATTGTAGCGCAGAGCTGAGGCCAGCTTCCTATCTGAGGTAACCTCACCCAGATAGATTAGAAGCTGAGCCTTAAACAGGGATATAGGATCGTAGCCTTCTGCGCCCTGAGGCAAAGCCGAATACTTACCCTTGACTAGAGGATGAATAAAAGACCAGTTGATATTCTCAAAGATGATTTTAATAGGGTCATTGGGCTTGAGTTTGAGAGAGGTTTCATAGGTAGTGAAAGTAAGCTGATTAGCTGTTCTCATAGAAATGCCCTCCTGCTATATGACTAATTTTAGCATCTAGCTGGGGGTGAAGAAAGAAGAAGGAGGCGGGAAAGCCCCAAGTTTGAAGCTAAAATGGAGCTTTCCAAAATTAAACAGCCTCTCAATATAGAAAGGAGGTACACCCCGTCCGTCGTAGATGCCCGCAGGCAGAGCCGTGGAACTCTGCCCTTCGGGTTTATTGGAGTCCGTAAGCCTGTCTCATAATGATGATAGGATGGCTCACTGATAGCCCCGTGCCTTGCTCGATCTGCAGTTTGCAGCCAGGGCAGTCTGTGGTCACCAGGTCCGGCGCAGACTCCGTGATCCCCTGAAATAGAGCTTGCCCGATGGTCATCGATAAACTATAATTGCTCCGTTTATAACCAAATGTCCCGCCCATTCCACAGCATCCCCTATCGATGCCAGTCACGGAAATTCCAGGGATCAACCTCATCAATTCCAGACGACTATCAACTAGTTCTTGCCCCAGAACCTTCAAGTGACAAGGGGCATGATACAGGATGGAAAGCGTAACAGAAGACTGGAACGCAGTGTTCAAGACACCACGGATCCTAAGCTTGACTAAGTATTCCATGACGTCGTATGTCCTTCGCGCCACCCTTTCTGCTTCCTGGGTGCGGAGTAACCTCGGATATTCCTGCTTCAGCGCCAAGGCACAGCTAGTGCAAGTGGTTACGATATCACAATCAGCCTCTGCCAACCAGCTTACGTTAGCCTCAGCCTTCTTCAGAAATGAGCCAAGATCACCATAAGACAGCCGACCAATGGAGCAGCATTCCTGATCAGGGAACACTGGCTGAAAACCGTTTTCCTGAAGAACTTCAATAGTAGCCCTGCCGACCTCCGGGTCAACGTAGTTGGCTGTGCAGCCGGCGAAGTAGGCAATCTTCTTGTCCACCTTCATTTCCGTCTCACTGGGCGAAACCATTTAGCGAAAGTCCTACTTTGAACTTTCGGCAGTTGCCTCTCACTGCTGATCCCCAGTGTCTTCTCTCCCAACCAGCGCAGCGGCCTGTTGCGTACCAATGCATTGGCTAACCAGGGCATAGAGCTTCCCCATTTTTCTACTGTCTCGACATTGGCAAACAGTCTATCGCCCAACGGGAGATGTCTCCCCGACAAGAGGTCAGCTTTAGCATCGAGCATCATCCCAGGCAAATCTATGTCTAGCGGACAATTAGCCTGGCAAGTCTTACACTGAAGGCAAAGCTCCAGGGAAGGGTTTTTCCCTAGGGCGAAGAAGTACACGTATTCTCTGGGACTCCAGTTCGTGTCCTTTGCAAAGAATCGGTAGGCTGGGCAGCTTCTGGTGCAGGCTCGGCAATTGATGCAAGCCAAGAGCTCCTTGTAGCGGCTCTGCAGTATCTGGCTTCTGCCATTATCGAAGAGAATGAGGTGTATCTTCCCCACGGTTTGCTGCGGTGGTATCTCGAATGGCAGGCTCTCGATGTTGCCTTTCTGTTCGCTTCTGCTACTTAGGCCCAACGCCAGGGCTTCAAGGCCAAAAATCCCCATGCACATCGTCTGGAATATAGAATCGTCCAAGTTCTTCACAGTCTTCTCCAGGCCAGCGACGAGGATTAGCTTTTTGGCCTGTTGGAAGACCATGCTGATATTGTGCGAATGTTGCAGCATCAGAACTGCCCCATCATTAGCTGAAATGGCATTCACGCCCAAGAGTCCAATAAAATCCTTAGCGCCGTTTCCCTGAGTACTGATCTGACGAAGCGCAGTCAGATCAACAGGCCTTTCAAAAGATTGGGACAAGGACTCGAAGGTCATCGGGGGCAACTCCCAATACCCGCTGAACCTGTTTTCGAAAGGCCCTAACTCGTCATAGTATGACTCGATAACCTGAAAGCCCGACGAGATCAACGCTGGCACCAGTTCGTTAGCAACGACAGCCGACCTATTGATGGCGATCTTAGTGGTACCGTCACTGATTTCCCTGACGATTTCCACGGCTTGCCCCACATCGGTGGCAAATCTAACCTCCACGTCAGGGTGTGCAGCCAAGCTAGCGTTTAGTTCACTGATAAGCGCACCGAGGTGAGTTAGCGTGTAGCTCCGTACTTCTTTAAGTCGTCTCTTGACGTCTTCCAAACTCGGATGGAGCGCTTTCTTTGGCTCCATCAGCACCTCAGCATAATGTCGTCTCTTGCTAGATGAGAGAGGCTCGATTAAGAGGATAGGCAACATTCTTCTGTTTTAGCTGACTGCGTGGCACCAGAACTCAGATCTCGGTTGAACCGCGCTATTCTGCAAGACAGCATAGAAAACTTTCACTTTCAATGAATCTACTGGGATGTTCTAAGCCTCCGATTTTCGCTTGGTTTTTGAAGAGGCTTCTGGCGCAACCCCTATTGGAACGGCTCCCATCATTAAGTCTAACTCATCTAACTTGTCAGCTGCTTCTTTCAGTCCCAGCCTCTCCAGTTCTTCCCTTCTCGGGGCGCAGTGTCATGGTCATACCCTCTTAGTTCGTGCTATTCCTCTTTCATCTGTTCAAATCCGTCTCGGTCTAACTTGATTGTACCATATTACCTGGTCTGCACAGGTTCAAATATACTATCGGCCAGCACTTCGTCCTCCCGTCTCATTACACATAAGAAATCATACGCTTTTTGTAGCAATCGCCTTCTTTTAACTGTGTCAAGAAGCATTTCACGGGTGTAGTTCGTGCCAGTAGCTGCCTAAGAAATGGAGCTATTCGATCTACACCTAAGAGGCCTCCCAAATATGGAGCTCTTACGCCACCATAGCCCCGCTGACAGACACCAGTGATATTGAACAATAAGTTCTCGTTCTTAACCCCCAACATAATTTTGGCCCTCATTTTGCAGTTTGGCCTTCCCCTCTCGTCAAACGGCCTCCAGGCATCGGGATCGCCTGTGTGGGCCCGTGTAAACTCGCTCACGAGCCCATTGATTACTTCTCTGGCAGTTCCTTCGGGCCATTCCGGGGGGGCACATCTTCATAAATCCTACATTTTGGGTCAGCCTCCGACTCCGTCGCAGGCTGGAGGACTGAGAAAAGCCTCCAGGGGCCAGTTTCTTGGGTGTCGAGCCGGGTGAGGGAGCCAGTCGCAGGCCGATTGCCGGGGTGCAGAGGGCTTGACGCCCAACGGGACAGACGTTTATCATCTGAGCACAGGGTAGCGGAGCCCAGTCATGCCACTGTCCTGAGTTGATACGGGAAATCCCGGTTGATAGGGCTCGGTTTGAAGAATGGAAGAGGAAGTACAAGGACAAAAGCTAAGATAAAGGAGGATATTCATGGATCTAGGACTCAAGGGTAAGGTGGCAATTGTGACCGGTGGGGCGAGGGGTATTGGTAAGGCGACCGTCGAAGCCTACGCCAGAGAGGGGACCAATGTGGTGATCGGTGATATGATACTGGATGAGGCACAGGCGGTGGCGAAGAGTGTATCGAAAGGTGGAGTAAAGGCAATAGCGGTAAAATGTGATGTGAGCAAGAAAGCCGACGTCGATAATCTGGTAGCTACTGCGCTCACGGAGTTTGGTAAGATAGACATTCTGTTCAATAATGCTGGATTTACCGTCCCCGGGTATTTTGCTAATCTTGACGAGAACGATCTTGACAGAGTTCTCAACGTTCTGGTCAAAGGGGTGTTTCTTTGTACCAAGGCAGTTCTGCCACATATGATGGAAAAGAACTATGGTAAGATCATCAATACTTGCTCGATAGCAGGCTTAGAAGGAGTAGAGGGATCCAGTATCTATTGCGCCGGAAAGTTTGCTGTCCTTGGCCTGACGGAAGCCCTGGCCAAGGAGGTGGCCGCGAACAAGATCAATGTGAATGCGGTTTGTCCTGGTTTCACGCGTACACACTTCTATGACCCCGTGCTTACCTTATTGGGTATGTCGCCGGATGACTCCCAGGCAAAAGAAACGCTGGAACAGATGCTAGGTCCTAAGAGTCTGTTTGGGAGAATGATTGCCCCGGAAGATATTGCCGCTGCTGTCTTGTTCTTGAGTTCCGATGTTTCAAGCAATATGACCGGAACCTACATCAATGTCAGTGGTGGCGCCAGGATGCCTTAAGCCGGTTCCCGATTCCATACGTAAACCTGCTGCTGTGAATCGTTCTTCAGAAGATAAGGGGGAGATCCTTCCCGAAACATCGGCCCGTTCTACAAGGGCATCCCCGACCCAGAGACCAGACCCATCCGGAACCTGTTGAATCAAGGCTCGCCCCTTTCTACAGGTGAAAGTCTGCGTTTTCCAGCAAAGCAGGAGCAAGACCTTACACGCCCATCAGGCTTTGTCCCAAAACTGTCCGATTTACGCTAGGACTCACAGGCGATCAAACGGCGCTATAGCACTTGGAACTCGAGACCTAGCCGAGAGCAATCACTCCAAATATGTCTTGATATACTTCTCCATGACGGGCGTGGGCTTCCACCATTTCTTAACGCCCATGTCCTCGGCCACCTTGTTCGCGGCGAGGTAACCTGGTCCCCCGAGCACCATTCCTCCTGGATAGGTGGAGGCCCCGCATACATAGAGGCCCTCGATGGGTGTCTTGGTGCTGGAGCAGTCCTGGTTGGGGCGAAAACAACCCAACTGCACCGGCGTGTAGTCGCCGTGCTTGATTCCACCGCGGCGCATGTTGGGAAAGCGGGTCACGATATCCTCAGGAGTCTCCTGATTGGTCATGACGATGTTCTCCCGCTTCATGTTGGGAGCGGCCTTCCGCCATCTGGCCAGCATTGCCTCCTCCACCTCAGGGCCTCGTTTTTCCCACCCACCCTCAATTTTGTAGGGAGCATGCATCTGGAAAAAGGAGACATGTTTGCCCGGCATCCGGACAAGGTGCCTATCCCAGAAGCTCTCGCAGGTGGCATGGCCCCCAAAGCTTTTCAGGTCGATCTTGCTGGCCGCCACATTGTCCCAATGGTCGAGGATCTGCTCCGTGCTTTCAAAGCCGAAAATGGTCATGAAGGCCTCGTTGACCCAGGGGTCACGGCAGGCATAGCATGGCGCCTCCTCCGAGACAACGTGCAGCGTGTTGAGGCTCCACTTGTCATACTTCCATCCCTCAACCGACGCCTTTAGATTACCAGGGAGGTTATCTTTGCCGATGAGATCGAGGAACGTGGTATGTGGGTCTAGGCTAGACACAATCACCTTGCTGTAGAGGGTACGTCCCTCCCAAAGCTCAACGCCAGATACTGTGCCATTCCGTGTGATGATTTTGTTGACCTGTGACGACTCAAGAATGGTACCGCCTGCCTGGACGATTTCCCGTCCCAGGGAACCAGCCAACTTGTGTGAACCGCCCTGGCAGTAATTCTTGTTCGTGCCCCGGTCGAGAAGCAGAGGCACAAAGAAGCCGACCCCGGTCTCTCTGGGGTCCAGACCCCACATGCAGGAGACATACAGCAAGAGAGCGCGGACACGGTCGTTCTCGAACGTCTTTGTGATGATCTCAAGAGGGCTTTGCTCAGTGAGTTCCAGCATCTCCTGGCCAATTTCGCTGCGCTGCAGGGCTATCGAGATATCTACGGGAGCCATGGGCGGCAGGTAAGTAGCTGGGGCGATTATGTCTCTGACTATCTGGCGCCATCTTGCCATTACCTTGCTAAACGTCACGGCGTCCTTGGTCGAGAACTTGTGTATCGAGTCAGCCGTGTCTTCAATCATGCGCGTCAGAAGCAGCGACTTGCCGTCCTCGAACACCATGGCAGCCTGAAGATTGGGATTGATCCAGACTAGACCGTGGCGGCCCAGATCAAAGTCCCTGAGCACGGGCATGTAGTCTACCATCATGTGGTAGACGGCGTGCATGCTAGAGTAGAATCCCGGAAAGAGGATCTCCTCTGTGGCCAAGCCGCCTCCGATCTCGTAACGGCGCTCCACCAGAGCGACCTTAAGGCCAGCCCTGGCCAGATAGGCTGCCGTTATCAGGCCGTTGGGGCCGGCTCCGATGACAATTACGTCCCACTCGCTTTCGGGGGGAAACTCCTCAAAGAAGCTTTGGGGGTGCTTGAAGCCTTTGAACTCTATCGCCATGGTATCTCTCTCCTTTTCTTCCTCAGCGCCCTGCGGCTGATATCTTCCCTTCCTGCGGTATATACCACGGTGACGGGTACCACCAGTCGCCT
>JBGOXA010000001.1:0-28464 GCA_041478915.1 Dehalococcoidia bacterium | reverse complement strand
CTACAGTCTATCCAGGAACCAGGATGAACAGACTCGGCTTCCACTGCCATGACCTCGAGCATCTGGAGGTGGTGATAACTTCGAATGGGTTGCGGCGCGGGGAGTTTTACCATTTCTCGCCCCAGAGCTTGGCAGAGCTGAAGAAGGAAGTGGGACGGCACAACCTGGCCGCGAGCATTCACACACCTCTGGTAAAGGTGCCCTGGTATCCTAGCCCCCCGACTATATCCTTTCTTTGCGACATTGAGGCAGAGAAGAGGCGCCTTAGTCTGAAAATGGTGCAGCAAACGATGGAGATGGCTGAAGATTTTGGGGCTGACTACGTGGTGGTGCATTTTCCTGCCCCTTCTTCCACTGACGGCAGCAGCTTGGGGTATACCAGACAACGCGAAATTGCCTGGCAGAGTGCCCTTGATCTGGCAGAGATTAGTGAGAAGCACGGCCTGCCAATCCACATGGAGGGTTTTGGCCCCAGCCCCTTTTTGAATTCAGATTTTCTGTTAGAGGTCAGTCGCAATTTCCCCGGTTTACTTTGCTGCTTTGATACTGGTCACATGCACATAGCGGCGCAACGGGATGGGTTTGACCTGTACGAACTCGCCGATCAGCTAGCGCCTTGCATTGGCTCAATTCACCTGTGGAACAACAGAGGTATTGATGATTACCTTTTCTTTGGTCACATTCCGGTACACCCTGCTCAGAAGCCTGAAGATGGATGGGTAGATATTGCCCGTATTCTGCGCCTGGTACTGTTGCGTAATCACTCCTGCTGTGTCATTCTCGAAAGCGGCTTTCGGTATCCCGAAGCGCTGGGAGGGTATGATTTCCGGGAAGGAGTCAAGTGGGTAAAACGTCTGGTAGCCGAATTATCTTGATAGGTTTCTCGACCACTGGCAAGTCGAGGGTGGGGCAGGAGGTGGCCAGACACCTCGGCTGGGAGTGGGTGGAGACCGATGACGAGATAGTCCAGCGCACCGGAAAGAGCATTGAGCAGATTTTCGCTCAGGACGGCGAGGAGTACTTCCGGCAGATAGAAAGGCAAGTGTTGATCAGGGCATGTGAGAAGGAAAGGGTGGTAATCTCTGCTGGTGGCGGGGCCATCCTCGATCCCCAGAACCGGGAACTAATGAAAGCCAGCGGTTTTGTGGTGTGTCTGGAAGCTGCTCCAGAAACCATACACCAGCGCTTGCTGGCAGATGTGCAAGGCTCCCGGCCCCTTCGTCCCCTTCTGAATGCGCCTGACCATCTTCAGCGCATCATTGATCTTAAGGAACAGCGCCGACCCCACTATGCCATTGCTGACTGGATGGTGCATACCGACAATCTGACTCTGGAAGAGGTGTGCCAGGAGGTGCTTCGGGGCTGGTACTACTGGAAGCGCGCTCGACCAGAGGTCAACGCCCACGGGTGGAAAGATAACCTCGCCAGTGAAGTCATCACTGCTGCTGAACACTACCGTGTTCTTGTTGGCTGGGAGTTGCTTTACAACCTGGGTGAGGAAATGAAGCAGGCGGGACTATCTGGCACAGCCTTTATTGTCAGCGATGAGACCGTCTTCTTCATCTATGGCGGCAGGGTGACCAAAAGCCTCGAGAGCGCTGGGTTCACTGTCCATTCCTTCGTGGTTCCCCCTGGGGAAGCTACCAAAACCCTTGACACCGCTACCAGGATCTATGACTGGCTGGTGGAGCATCGGGCTGAGAGAGGCGACCTCATTGTTGCCTTTGGTGGTGGAATGATCGGTGACCTGGCTGGTTTTGTGGCGGCTACCTTTCTCCGTGGCTTGCCCTTGGTACAGGTCTCCACTAGCCTGGTGGCTATGGTGGATGCTTCCATCGGCGGGAAAACGGCAGTTGACCATCCCCAGGCGAAGAACCTTATTGGTGCCTTTTATCAGCCCAGGCTGGTGTTGGGCGATGTTCAGGCGCTGACAACCTTGCCCCACCGCGAGTTGGTCTCCGGATGGGCGGAGGTAATCAAGCATGGACTAATCCTTGATGCCGAACTCTTCGCCTTTCTGGAGGGTAACGCTGGGCGGCTTGTGGGGCTGGAGCCAGACGCTATGACTGAAGCCATAAGGCGTAGCGCGGCTATCAAAGCCAGAATTGTCAGCGAAGACGAAAGAGAAAGAGGAAGACGTACTCTGCTGAACTACGGCCATACCATCGCCCATGGCTTGGAGGCAGCCACGAGCTACCAGCGGTTTCTTCACGGTGAGGCGGTAGCTATCGGTATGGTGGGTGCCGCTCGCCTCAGTCATAACCTGGGTCTGTTGCCGTGGGAAGCCGTGGAGCGGCAGCGTATCCTGCTGGAAAGGTTTGGCTTGCCAACCAGTTGCCTAGACGTGGAGCTGTCCGCAGTTCAGAAGGCTATGGAGCTGGACAAAAAGGTAAGGGAGAAAGCCATCCGCTGGGTGTTGCTTGCAGATATTGGCCAGGCGGTGATTCGGAATGACGTGCCTTCTGAGCAGGTGGCAAAAGTGCTTGAGGGCTTGCTGGGTTCTTCCGAAAAGAGTCAACGATAGATCGATTGAGGCTGACTACAGAGTGACACTTGTGGCCCAAGTTATGCGGTCTCTGGGAGCGCCTGAGAGCTTATGAATTGCTTGGCGAGACCAACCTGGGGCAGTTCTTGTGGCAAGGGGATGTTGACATAATTAGAGCTGGTGCCAAGGCTTTGGTGAACCGAACCGTAAGTTGAGAGTCATAAAGGATAGAGGGCTGGGCGATGCAAAAGAGTGTAAGAAGGACAACAGTTCTGGCGGTAAGAAGAGGTGGGCAGATAGCCCTGGCCGGCGACGGGCAGGTCACTAGTGGTGATATTGTGTTGAAACACGGGGCCAATAAGCTGCGCACCTTATATCATGGTCAGGTGATTGCTGGCTTCGCCGGATCGGTGGCTGATGCCGTGACCTTATTCGAGAGATTTGAAGGTCAGTTGGAGAAACATGGAGGGCAACTGAGGCGGGCGGCGATAGAGCTAGCTAAGGAATGGCGGACCGACCGGGTGCTGCGTCGCCTCGAGGCCTGGCTGATCGTGGCCGACCGAAAGGAGATGCTGCTTCTCTCCGGCGAGGGTGACGTGATAGAACCTGACGGCGACGTGATCGGCATAGGTTCCGGAGGGGGTTATGCCCAGGCTGCGGCCAAAGCGTTGCTTCGATATTCAGACCTTTCTGCGGCAGACGTGGCTCGCGTCAGCATGGAAATTGCTGCTGACCTGTGCATCTATACCAACAACCAGATATCTCTGATTGGCCTAGCAGAAGGCGAGCCGTAAAACTTCTGCCTTTTTACACCTTTCGAACTAGAAGAAGTGTGGGCATCATCCCGTAAGAGGACGAGGTATAGCCTGTTATGGATTTTGATCTCAGTGAACAGGAGAGGATGATTCAAAGGGCTGCCAGGGAATTTGCCCAGCGGGCAGCCTTGCCGCAGGCAATGGAGATTGACCGCAGTGGTCAGTTCCCGCTGGAGCTGGCTCGGGAAATGGGTGGAATGGGCTATTATGGGTTTCCTTATCCTTCCGAATATGGGGGCAGTGGTGCTGGCTATCTTGCCTACGCTTTGGTAGTGGAGCAGCTTTGCCAGGCCTCGATGACGGCTGGTGCCATTGTGGCAGTCAGTGTCCTGTCTGAGGAGAGCCTCTTCCGCTTCGGCAATGAGCGGCAGAAACAGGAGTTTCTGGTTCCGTTGACCAGCGGGCAAGTATTCGGCTGCTTTTGCTTCACTGAGCCATCTACTGGCTCAGACCCGAAAGCAGTGGCCACCAGAGCAAAGCCGGTTGGCAGTGATTATGTTATTGAAGGACAGAAGAATTTCATTGCTGTCTCTCCTGTGGCCTCTATAGCCACTGTCTTCGCCAGGGATGAGGCCGCAAGAATAAGCGCTTTCATTGTTCCTACGGCTGTACCCGGGTTTGTGTTGCGGGAGCCCTGTGAAACGTTGGGGCTAAGGGGTTTGGGAACCTCAGTTGTTTATCTGGATGGTGTCCGAGTGCCGCGGGACAATATGCTTGGGGACAAGGGATCGGGCTTCGAGATTATGCTGGAGGCCATAAGTGTTGAAAGGATAGGGGTGGCTGCTCAAGGGGTGGGGGTGGCCCAGGCTGCTCTCGATCTTTCCATTGAGTATGCTAAACAGCGCTATGCTTATTCTAGGCCCATCGCTGAAATGCCAACCATTCAATGGCTCGTAGCTGAGATGGCTGCCAGATTAGAGGCGGGCAGATGGCTAACCTATAGAACGGCTTTCCTGCGCAACAAGGGAGAGAGTGTAAGACATGACTCGTCAGTAGCCAAGCTGTTCTGTTCTCAGATGGCTGTAGAGGTCACCCGTATGGCGATGCAGGTCCACGGCTCCTATGGAACGATGAAGACTTTACCTATTGAGCGGCTGTACCGGGATGCCAAGATGACAGAGCTTTACGTAGGAGTCTCCGAGATACAGCGGGCCATAATTGCTCGAAATTTGCTAAGGCAGTGAACCACAGTTTCACAATAGTGAAGTCTTGCCCCGCAACGGAAGCACGAGCAGGGGTACTTTCTACACCACATGGAACAGTGACTACTCCTGTGTTTCTGCCGGTAGGCAGCCAGGGTGCAGTCAAAACGCTAACCCCGGACGATCTTAAGGCGATCGGGGTGACGATCATATTGGGCAACGCCTATCACCTCTATCTCAGACCGGGAATAAATGTTATTGAGAAGGTCGGCGGACTGCACCAACTCATGTCATGGGAAGGGCCCATCCTCACTGATAGTGGCGGCTATCAGGTATTTAGCCTGGTATCGCTGCGGCGGGTTACTGATGAGGGTGTCACTTTCAGGTCCCATATTGATGGCAGCGAACATTTCTTCACTCCTGAGCTGGTGATACAGCTTCAGGAGAAACTCGGGGGCGATATCATTATGCCCTTGGACGAGTGCCCTCCCTATAGCAGCGATCAGAACTTGATTCTTGAAGCTATGCGAAGGACGCACCACTGGGCGGAAGGGTCTCAGCGGAGTCACCATCGAGAAGGGCAGGCCCTTTATGCGATTGTACAGGGCGGCACCTTTTTCGAATTACGCCGGGAATCGGCCCGTTTTCTCACTTCGCTGGGATTTCCCGGTTATGGTATCGGGGGCTTGAGCTTGGGCGAACCGAAGGAAGTAACGCTGGCTGTGCTAGAGGAAACGGTAGCGTGTCTTCCTAAGGATAAGCCCCGATATCTGATGGGGGTAGGCTCACCAGAGGATATCTTTGAAGGCGTGGCTAGGGGGGTGGATATGTTTGACAGTACTCTCCCTACCCGTACAGCTCGCAATGGCAGCTTGTTCACTGCTCTGGGCAGGCACAATGTACAGAATGCGTACTACAAGGACCTGGACGGCCCTATTGATGACCGGTGTGATTGCTATACCTGCCGTAACTTCTCAGCGGCCTATCTGCATCACCTGTTCAAATCGAGAGAGCTTTTGGCGTACAGGCTGGCTACTATTCATAACCTGCATTTCATTGTCAGGTTAACAGAACAGATAAGGGAGGCCATTGCAGAGGGCACATTCGCCACCATCAAACAATCTTTTCTGGCCAGCTATCAGACAACTAACGAAGAGATGAGGATAGCCCAGAAAAAGAAATGGCTGAAGTCACGTGTCGGTCTTGATAGCCCGACGTCGTCTGTATAGTAAGTGATGGCGAATTCGCTGATATAGCCGTGACTGGAGGCAGGCGGGTGGTACCCATTAGCCAGGTTTGCGCTGAAGCGCCAGCAAGCGTTGACATCAACGTTTACATAGTAATACGATGTATGAGGAGCGAAGAACCCTATGAGCAGGGTGGCGATCATTACCGATAGCATAGCTTGCCTGCCTAGAGACATGGTGGAGAGGTACGGGATTTATTTGGTGACGCCTAACATCTATTTCGACGGCCGGGTATATCGTGACTGGTTAGACATAAGCCCTGCTGAAGCTTACCAACTGCTGGAGAAGGCGCCAGAGCGGTTCTCGACTGCTGGCCCGCCACCGGAAGATTTTGCTCAGGCTTATCGTATGCTGAGCAGGAGTGCTGACAGCATCCTCTGTATCACCCTTTCGGCTAAAATGAGCACGTTGCATAACACTGCTGTGGCTGCTAGAGAGCAGGTGAAAGGGGAGTTGGCTCATACCACTATCGAGGTGATGGATTCTGGAATAGTTACCGGGGCAGAGGGCTTTGTTGTCCTCGCTGCGGCACAAGCAGCGGCTGAAGGAAAGGGTCTGGTAGACACTATTGAGGCCGCCGAGAGAGTGAGGGAAAAAGTTGAACTCGTGTTCGTCCTCGAAACTATTCGTCATGCCTATAGAACGGGGCGGATACCGAAAATAGCTACGCAGGTCGGCGCGTGGCTTAGTATTAAGCCAGTGCTTAGTTGGGGAAACGGCGTAGCTCGTTTCAATGGCATGACTAGAAGCAAAGAGAAAGGGGTTGATCAACTGCTGAAGATAATGCGTAGGAAGGTAGGTACAAAGCCCGTGCACGTGGCGGTTCACCATGCCAATGCGCTGGAGGAAGGGGAAAGGCTTATGGAGCGCGTGCGAGCGCAATTTGACTGCGTCGAGGCGTGGCTCACCGAGTTTAGTCCCGTAATGGGCTATTGTACTGGGAGCGGGGTTTTGGGCCTTGCCTTCTATACCGAAGACTAGGCCTCTGCTTCCCAGTAGCCGCAAGGAGGGCTTACATCTTGCCTGAAGTGGAGCAGTTGTGATATTCTGGACGTTGCCAGAGGCCAGAAAAGAGGGAGAGAAACATGAGTTATGGACGAGAACTATTAAAAGGAAACACTGAGACCCTGCTCCTATCTTTGCTAATAAACCAGCCAATGTATGGTTACCAGATCATCAAGGAGCTGAAGGAAAGGAGCCAGGGTTACTTCAGATTCAAGGAGGGTACTCTGTATCCAGCTCTCCATCGCCTGGAGGCAGCCGGGCTGGTCAGAGGTTCCTGGGAGCGACTACCTTCGGGGAAGGAAAGGCGGTACTATCATTTGACGGACAAGGGTCGGAAGTTGCTAGAGGAAATGGTAGCTGAGTGGCGAGGCTTCTCCGCGGCAGTCAATCTGGTGATGCAACCGACAACAGGTTAGGGGGGTGATGAGGGGTGTTGACTGAACCGAGACGCTATTTGGATAGCGTAAGAAAAAGACTGAAGCTTGACTCCTCGACAAGAAAAGAGGTTCTGAGTGAGTTGTATACCCATTTTGAAGATCGGGTGGAAGAGCTACAAAAGGCAGGGCTTTCAGAGGAGGAGGCAAGTAAGATAGCAGCCGAGTCTTTTGGTTCCTTTGTGACGGTGGGTAATGAGCTGAATGAAGTGCATAATAGTAGCAACTGGGTTCAGACTTTAGTAGCTGCTTCACCTCACCTTCTTTTTGCGCTGCTCTTTGCTTTGCACCAGTGGGCGAACATAGGTTGGCTGATGATCATCGTGATGTCAACGGCTGGCATGGCTGTGTACGGCTGGCAGCACGACAAACCAACCTGGTTCTTTACCTGGTTAGGCTATGCGCTGATGCCCCTATTGGTGGTCGGGTTGCTTCTCTTGCAGAAAGCGTTAGGCTCGAATACTCTCACCTCTTCCTGGTGGGCGTGGCTATTGCTAGTTGTGTATTTCCCTATTATTCTGTGGCTCTTCATTCATATTCTTTTGCAAGTTTTGAAGCGCGATTGGTTGCTGGGTACGCTAATGGCGTTGCCTGTCCCGCCCCTGGTTGGCTGGTTTATCACGGCGCAGTGGAGGCACGATTTATTGAGCAATGGGGAGAGTGCTCTTTATGGCCTGGAGCCGTGGATAGCCTTGAGCTTGCTTACCTTGGCAGGTATCGTCGTTCTGTTTAGCAGGTTTAAGCAACGTCGTTTGAAGGCCGGAGTTTTGCTCATTTCCGGTCTGGCTGTCTTGATCTTCATAGCTTGCTCAAGTGCAGGGAGTGTTGGCGTACTGAAGCTGGTATTCCTAGCTTCGATAATGCTGTTTCTACTTCTCGGGCCGGCGCTACTGGAACACAGGGTGGCTAACCAGGAAGCTGACCCCTGGGATTACTTGCTTGAGCACCGTCCTCGCGGGTAGGCTCGGCGGAGTCAGCAAAGAGCGTTGAGAGCATAGTATGTGGACCGACACGTTACTAGTGCTCGGAGCCTATCTTTTCGGAGCCTTCCCTGTTGTCTACCTCCTTGGCAGAATCCGAGGGTATAACCTGTCCAAAGAAGAGGATATGCATAGCGGCCTGTGGCATAAGGTGGGGCGCCGGGAGGGGTTCATTGGGATTGCGTGGGATGTGGTGAAAGGTGGTGTTGCCGTGGTGATAGTAGATAAGGTCCTCGACTTTGGCCAGGGCACAATAGTCGCGGTTGGATTGGCAGTGATAGCTGGACTGATGTGGTCCATTTTCCTCGGGTCCAAAGGGGAGAAGGGCAATACCACCAGTCTTGGCGTGGCATCGGCGCTAGCCTACAAGGCGTTACCCTTTCTGTTTGGGCCTATATTGCTAGGCCTTGCCTTCAGAACGTTACCTCGGGTTCTTGATTCGACACAATCAAGAGATGAGCGTCTGAAGTTTGGCGGCCCTCCCAGTATGAGCCTTCCTCTGGGGATGCTCACTGGCTTTGCCCTGTTCCCCGTTGGATGTTGGTACATGGACCAGCCTTGGGAAACAACGGTGGGTGGTATTGTCATTTTCCTCCTCATAGTGGCGAAGCGGCTGACTGCTGGCCTTCGGAAAGATCTGGAGACGGCAAGAACGAGCAAGGGAAGCATCCTGCTTTACCGGACGCTCCTTGACCGCAGCTACCTATAGTCACCTCCAGTGATTGTGGGCTGACTTTGAGCTATCCGTCGCGAATTACCTTTGAGCGTTTTAAAAGCTTGAGAAATGCCCTATAATTGGCCTTGAATGAGGGAGAGCCAGGTAATTGAGGATGTAGATAAACTGAGGAAGGCTTTGGGGAAGCTGCCTGACCCTGTGGCTAAGCCTTCGTTGGTTGTGGTCAGCGGTCTGCCTGGCACTGGAAAGTCCTATTTCTGCCGCCGATTGGCAGAGATGATTCCTCTAGTTATTGTGGAGAGCGATAGGTTGCGTAGATTGCTTTTTCTCCGCCCCAGATACTCCGCCCAAGAAAGTTTCAGACTATTTCAGGCTTGCTATAGACTTGTCGAGGAGTTACTGAGAAGCGGAATAACTGTGGCTCTGGATGCCACCAATCTAGAAGAGCGCCATCGTGAGCGGCTGTATCACATTGCCGATCAGATGGGCGCGGCCCTGGTTATTGTGTGGACTGATGCGCCTCTTGAGGTGGTGAGCCAGCGGCTGGAAGGGCGGAAGAGCATGATGGACCCTGGGGACCAATCCGAGGCAGATTTGACGGTTTACCACAGGATGAGACCGACAGTGGAGAGGATACGCCGTAGTCATCTTGTGGTTGATACCTCTAAGGACATCGGCGCGGGTCTGGACAAAGTGGTACGCAGGTTGAGTCAGTAGCCACCGCAGAGGAAGGGGAACCAAAATGGAATTGAGGGTTGTGGTTGGCGATATCACCAAGATCGAGGTTGATGCCTTGATAGTGAACCTGTTTGAAGGCGTGAGCCAGCTAGGTGGCGCTACGGCGGCAGTAGATAAGGCTCTGGATGGTGCTATTACCCAGCTCATCGACGCTGGTGAGATCAAGGGCAAGCTTGGTGAGCTGGCCTTGATCCATACGCTGGGCAAGATTCCGGCTAGGCGGGTATTGATTGCTGGGCTGGGCAGGAAGGCACAGTTTGACCTGGACAAAGTTCGACGTATCGTGGCGGAGGCATGCCGGCTACTGCGGACGAAGGGGGCAAGAAGGGTGGCCACCATAACACATGGGACAGGGGCGGGTGGCATTGAACCGGCTGCATCGGCTCAAGCCGTAGCCGAGGGGGCCATCCTGGGCCTGTATGCCTTTCGCAAGCACGTTACCAAGGAGCCTGAGACTGGCGAGATAGAAGAGCTTCTTATCGTAGAAAGGGATGAAGGCAAGCTTCCGCAACTGGAGAGAGGCTGTAGGGTTGGTAAGGTGGTAGCTGAAGCTACCAATTTTGCCCGAGATATGATTAACGAGCCAGCTAACTTCATGACCCCCAGCGAGATGGCAGAAGTAGCCACCAGAGTAGCTGCTCAGTACAACCTGGAGTGCACTGTTTTGGAACGTGAGCAGATGCAAGAACTGGGGATGGGGGCTTTGCTGGGTGTGGCACAGGGGAGTCACCAGGCCCCTAAGTTCATTGTTCTGGAATACGAGGGAGATTCGTCTTCGGGGAGAACGCTGGGTTTGGTTGGGAAGGGGATAACCTTTGATTCGGGGGGAATTTCTATTAAGCCTTCAGAGGGCATGGCCGATATGAAGGGTGACATGGCGGGTGGTGCTACAGTCATCGCTACCTTGCGCGCCCTGGCTGAACTGAAGCCAATGATCAATGTCACTGGCCTTATTCCGGCCACGGAGAACTTGCCTGGCGGGGCAGCCCTCAAGCCTGGCGATATACTGAAAGCCATGAATGGAAAGACCATTGAAATTGTTAGCACCGATGCTGAGGGAAGATTGATTCTGGCCGATGCCCTGTCCTATGCCCGCAAACGCGGCCTTTCGTTGTTGGTCGATGTGGCCACCTTGACTGGGGCCTGCCGGATAGCGCTGGGGACAATTTGTACCGGTGTTTTCACTAACAACCAGGAACTTCTGAACAAGTTCATCAAGGCTGCCGAGGCAGCAGGTGAGTGTGTGTGGCAGATGCCAATGTTTGAAGAATACAAAGAGGGCAATAAGAGCGACGTGGCTGATATCAAGAACAGCGGTGGAAGAAATGGAGGCGCCATAACGGCGGCACAGTTCCTTAGCGAGTTTGTTGAAGACACTCCTTGGGTCCATCTGGATGTAGCCGGCACTTCCATGAGCGATAAAGACAAGGGCTATCTTGTCAAGGGTGCTACCGGTGTAGGAGTGCGAACTCTGGTGAATCTTGCCCTTGTCCTGGCTGAGGAGCAGACTCGGTGTTCCGCCTAAATCTCGACGTACGTTCTTCACCTCTTGGCTGACTCTTGCAGCGGGTTGGGCCGAAGGTTAGGCGTGGGACTTGGCGCATTGGGGGATCGCACTGAAGGGAAGAAAAAGTAATGAAAATCAAGTGGTTGGGTCACGCATCGTTCTTGATAACCTCAAAGGAAGGCCTGAGGGTAATAACCGACCCCTATTCTGTGGGTGGTGGGATTGACTACGGCAGGATCGAAGAGGCGGCTGACATCATTACGGTAAGTCACGATCATGGTGACCATAGCAATGTAGCTGCGGTAAAGGGGAATCCGGAGGTGGTGAACGCACCAGGTCACAAGAAGGTGAAGGGGGTAGACTTTAGGGGCATTGACAGCTATCATGACGAGGCCAAAGGGGGACAGAGAGGGACAAATATCATTTTCTGCTTCATCCTGGATGGGATGAGGTTTTGCCATCTGGGCGATCTGGGCCATCAACTTGGAGCCGCACAGATTGCTGAAATCGGCGAGGTGGATGTGTTGCTTGTCCCCATAGGAGGTTTGTTCACAATCGACGCCAGGGGTGCTGTTAAGGTTTGCGACAGCCTGAATCCCAAGGTGGTCATTCCAATGCACTATAAGACTGCCAAATGTGGATATCCTATCGCTGGGTTGGATGCTTTTCTGAAAGGCAGAAAGAATGTCCGAAAGTTGGATGCCAGCGAGACCGAACTCAAGAAGGATCAACTGGCTCCTGTTACGGAGACCGTGATCCTGAGGCACGCCTTATAAGCGGTGAAGGACTAGCTTGCCATCCTTCGCCTCTGGTGCACTGAAAGAAAAGACATGTTCTCTATTATGGCACACGTCTGACAAGAATTGTGCTGAGGAGCTCGAACATTGAGGATAATTACGGATGTTGAGTATGCCAAGGCTAGCTTGCTAAGGCGGCTTCCGTTGGAGCTACAAGAGATTCCAACGGGGTTGAAGCAAAAGATAAGAGAAGTCTTCCATGAAGAGCTAACTCCACAGCAAGTGGTGGAGAGAATCGTGGCTGAAGTTCGCGCTAGAGGTGATTCAGCCCTCTTTGATTACAACAGGCGAATTGATGGGGTGGAATCAACTGATTTGCAGGTGAAAGAGGAGGAAATCGCTCAATCCTACGCCAGGGTAAGCCAGGAACTTGTCTCTGCCCTAAACCTTGCCGCCCAGAGAATCCGGGCGTTTCACACCAAGTATAAGCGCCAAAGCTGGATGGACTTTGGTGAGGGAGGCCTGGGACAAAGGGTTCACCCCCTGGAGAGGGTTGGGGTCTATGTTCCTGGGGGAACAGCTTGTTACCCTTCCACTGTGCTGATGGCGGCTATCCCGGCTAAGATAGCAGGAGTGCAGGAAGTCATTGTTACTGTTCCGTCGCCAGGGGGGGTGGTGCCCCCGGCTACGCTGGTTGCGGCGGATATTGCTCAAGTTGACCGTGTTTTCAAGGTCGGCGGTGCTCAAGCCATTGCAGCCTTGGCTTTTGGTACCCAGTCTATCCCCAAAGTGGACAAGATCTGCGGGCCCGGGAACATTTTCGTTCAGCTAGCCAAGAAACTGGTCTACGGTGTAGTCGATATCGACGGGCTATATGGACCTACCGAGTTGACTATCATCGCCGATGAGACTGCCAACCCAGCCCTTTGTGCTGCTGATCTCCTGGCTCAGGCAGAACATGACCTGCTGGCTGCAGCGATCTTGATCACAAACTCACCAGAGCTGGCAAATAAAGTCAATCAGGAGGTGGAAGATAGGCTGGCTGGATTGGAGCGGCGGGCAATCACTGACTTTTCGTTGGAAAGTCGAGGTGGCATAATAGTAGTAGGCGATATAGAGCAAGCTGTGGAGCTGGTCAACTATTATGCCCCAGAGCATCTGTCTTTGATGATGCGGGATGCCTGGGCCTATTTGGATAGAATCAAAAATGCTGGTGCTGTGTTCATAGGCGAGGATTCGCCACAAGTCATAGGTGACTACGCCGCTGGCCCAAGCCACGTCTTGCCTACTGGTGGCACTGCCCGTTTTGGTTCACCTCTGGGCGCAGATGATTTCCTCAAGATTACCAGCGTATTGGCTATAAATAGAGAGACGTTAGAAAAGATCGGCCCGGCGGCAGTAACCATAGCCCGTGCAGAGGGATTTGGTGGACATGCCCGCGCTGTAGAAACTAGGTTGGCTAATGATCCGGAAGCGCGTGTAGAATAGCGACTAAGTGAGGTGTCCGGGTGACAGAAGAAAAGCGTGTTGTTGGCATTCGTTTTAGACGAGCTGGGAGAGTGTACTACTTTGACCCTGGTGGGATTGAGCTAGACGTGAATGACCGGGTAGTGGTGGAGACTGAACGCGGTCTTACGATCGGCAGGGTGGCTATTGCCCCGAAGCAGGTAATAGCCAGCGAGCTGACCGAACCGCTGAAACCGGTACTTCGTAAGGGAAGCCCTGAAGACCTACAACGGGAAGAGCAAGCTAGGCAGAGTGAGCAAGCAGCTCTTTCTGAGTGCCAGGAGCTGGCTGCCAAGTACCAGCTCCCGATCAAGCTGCTTGATGCTGAAAGCAATCTCGACAACAGCTACATTACTATCTTATTCAGCGCCGAGGGGAGGGTTGACTTTCGCCAACTGGTTCGGGAACTGGCGACTTTACTCAAGACCAGGGTAGAGCTTCACCAGGTGGGGCCAAGGGATAAGACAAAGTTGATGGGAGGCATTGGTAAGTGTGGCTATCCTTTGTGTTGTGCCACCTTCTTAACTGAATTCAATCCCCTGTCTATCAAGATAGCTAAGGAGCAGAACCTCTCTCTCGAGCCAGCCAAGATCTCTGGCGTCTGCGGCCGCTTACTTTGCTGTCTTGGCTATGAAAGAGACCTGTACCGTGCCATGAAGGAGAAATTGCCTCCCGTGGGCCAACAGGTGGTTACGCCCTTAGGGGAAGGAAGTGTGACGGCCATCAATCCCCTGAAGGAAACGGTCACGGTAATGATGGAGAGCCAAGTGACGGTAGAGTTACCCGCTGCTGACGTTACCAGAAAGGAACCTACCGCCGAGGGTGGGGATAAGAAGCCGGCGCCGAAGCGCTCCAAGCGCTAGCCAGCCTCTGGAAGGAACTTATGCCATTCTCTGTAGATGCGGAGGTACTGGTAGGGGACGCAAAAGCTGGTCGGTGGGGGAGGCGCAGGGTTTCGGATGAGTTTCATTCCTGCTTCTGCTGGCGTCCGCCCTGCTTTGCGACGGTTGCAGGAAAAGCAACAACTGACCACGTTTTCCCAGCTATGCTGGCCACCTCGACTACGTGGGATAACGTGGTCTAGAGTCAGCTCCTTGGTTTCTCGTCTACAGTACTGGCAAGTATGTCTGTCCCGGTTGAACACTTCGAAGCGAGTGAGCTTTCTTTGAAAGCGAGGACGCTTGACTGAGTAAGCAAGGCGTACTACTGAGGGGATGGGAAGGGAGCAGCTAATGGCATGTATAGTGCCCAAACCATTTTCTACTACCTCAGCCTTGCCCTGGAGCACCAAAACCAGTGCTCTTCGAACTCGGCAGATGTTTATCGGCTGGTAGTCTTGGTTTAGAACGAGAACCGGAATATTTGTGGTTTCCACGGACTTTCCAGATAAGGCTACCGATAGACCTTTTTGTGGCTTGTGGCGAGATATCCCGCCATGCCCCTACTCAGATAACCTCTGAGATTGCTTCATTTTACTGGAAGGGGATTCTCAAGTGCAAGTGCGCAGAGGGAGCAGTGTGGCCGTCATTGACCCCAGCGGCGCTAACAGTTACAATTTATGAAAGTTCACGAGAGGTGTTTATGCAGTCTAGTCTGATTGGCAAGATCGAGAAAGCTAAACGTTATGCCCAGGAGAAAAACAGGGTTGCCTTCACTCAGCTTACGGCGAGTTTTCAAGGGGAGCATGATAACTACACCGTCAGCTACAAAGACAAAAAGTGGCATTGCTCATGCCATTTCTTTGCCACACGGGGGATATGCAGTCATTGCATGGCTCTACAAAGGATTCTTGCCGAGATGCTGCCCGCAGAGGCGATTTCTCAGTACACTCCCTAGTGATCTTCGCACGGTAGGGAGCCAGGCCTTTACTCTTCTGCTGCATGTTCTGGCCAGCGCAGGGTAATAGTTCCTGGTTTGTAGAAAGAGAGGTAGCAGGTATGGACTTAGGGCTTTCCGAACCCCAGGAGATGCTCAGAAAAATGGCTAGGGACTTTCTGGCCACTGAGTGCCCCAAGAGTCTCGTTAGACAGATGGAGGAAGACGAAAAGGGTTATCCTGTACAACTGTGGCAGAATATGGCGAAGTTGGGCTGGATGGGGCTGCCTTTTCCCGAAGAGTATGGAGGTGGCGGCGGAAGCTTTCTTGATCTGGCTATACTCCTGGAAGAGATGGGCCGTGCCTGCTTACCTGGACCCTTTTTCTCGACGGTAGTCTTAGGTGGCCTGATGGTTGTGGATGTTGGGAGCGAAGAACAGAAGCGAGAGCTATTGCCGCCAATAGCCGAAGGCAAACTGATCATGACCTTGGCGATCACAGAGCCTGGTGGTGGATATGAAGCCGCCGACATCGCTGTCCAGGCAGCGGCGGAGAAAGATCAGTACGGTATCAGCGGCACCAAGCTGTTTGTGCCTGACGCACATGTTGCTGACCGGATAATATGTGTGGCCCGGACAGGAAGAGGGAGCCAGCCGCAACAGGAGATCACTTTGTTTCTGGTGAACCGTGAAAGCCAGGGTGTGACCTGTGAGCTGCTTTCATCCCTGGCGAAAGATAAGCAGTGCCAGGTAGTCTTTGATCGTGTGGCCGTCCCTGTGAAGGACATGCTGGGCAAGGCTGGGCAAGGCTGGGGTGAAGTGAGTAGGGCTCTGCAACGGGCAGCAGCGGCCAAGAGCATTGAGATGGTGGGAGGCGCGCAGCAGGTTCTAGAGATGACCGTCGATTATGCCAAGGAAAGGGTGCAATTTGACCGCCCAATCGGGAGTTTCCAGGCTGTCCAACATCACTGTGCCAACATGGCCATATATGTGGATGGCGCTCGATACCTGGCTTATCAGGCAGCGTGGAAGCTCAGTGAAGGATTGCCGTGTGACATGGAAGTGGCTGCTGCTAAAGCCTGGGCGAGCGATGCCTACAGGCGGGTATGCTCTCTGGGGCATCAGGTTCATGGGGCAATAGGCTTCACCTTGGATCATGATATGCAGCTTTACTCCAGGCGCGCCAAAGCAGCAGAGGTGGTCTTCGGCGATGCCGACTTTCACCGGGAAGCGATAGCTCGGGTACTGGAGTCTTAGAGCGTCCCGTCGGCTGCCGTGCCCTGGCGGACGGGCGACTGAATTACTTGGAGCTGAATGACCTCACCATGTGGTGAGCGTGCTATCCTGGCTGCTGTCTTCAGCTTCCTCATAATAGCCACTGCGCTCCTTTTTGCTGGTAACCTTGCCGCCTCGCATAACACAAGCTCACCTGCGATTGTAAGGCAACTACTGGCCGGATCGCAGGAAACCTTTGAACATGGGTTTTCTTGATAGAAAAAGGGGAAATGTGATACGCTCTAAGCACTGATCGGGGGTGGCTGAGTGAGCCAGGAGAAACAGATAACGGAGGACGAAACCCAGCAAGTATGCAGCAGGTTTCTTATTGACCGTTACCCTGCGGCGAAGATCAGCTTTGGCAAGTTGACACGGATCACCGCGGAGGGTGAGCCCGAGTATTACTTAGAAGGGGAGATCAAAGTACGCTCAGGCGGTTTGGTAGCCAAGTATCTCTGGCTCTCGGAGCGATACAGATTCAACTTCTGGGTTGATGCTTCAACCGGTAGCATACTCAACTGGGAGATGCATTAGATGGCTAGCTATGACTACGTTATTGTTGGTAGCGGTATTGCCGGGCTTTACTTTGCTTTGCTGGCGCAGGAGCGAGGTAGCGTTCTGATCCTCACCAAGGGAAGCATTGATGATTGCAACACCAAATATGCCCAGGGGGGGATTGCCGCGGCAATAGGCAGGGATGATTCGCCTGAAATACACTTGCGTGATACCATAGAAGCTGGGGCCGGGTTAACTGATACTGAGGCAGCGCGTCTCCTGGTGGAAGAGGCGGCTGACCGTATTGCTGACCTAATCAATCTTGGTGTCCCCTTCGACACTATCAACGGAGAGGTTGCCCTTGCCAGGGAGGCAGCTCACAGCGTTCCCCGGGTGTTGCATGCTGGGGGTGATGCTACTGGCGAACATATAGAGGTCACCCTCAGCCGAAGGGTCCGTTCGTCAAAGATCAAGGTCCTGGAACACTGCCTGGCTACAGAGATACTGGTGGGCGGTGGCAGGGTCAGTGGAGTGAGAGCCTTTGATTCCCGTACCGGCTCTGTGGAAGAGTTCGGTTGCCGTAACCTTATTCTGGCCACTGGTGGTGCCGGGCGCCTGTTCAAATATACCACCAACTCGGAGGTAGCCACTGGCGATGGGGTTGCCCTTGCTTTCAAAGCTGGGGCTGAGATCACTGACATGGAATTCTTCCAGTTTCATCCGACAGCAATACGTTTGCCGGGAGTACATCCTTTTCTCATCTCTGAGGCAGTCAGGGGAGAGGGAGGCATACTGCGCAATGTGGAAGGCTATCCTTTCATGGCGGATTACACTCCGGAAAGGGAGCTTGCCCCACGGGATGTGGTGACTCGCAGCATCCTCTATGAGATGAAAAAGACGCGAAGTGACCGGGCCTTCCTTGATGTCACTCACCTGCCACCCCGTGTCGTCACCACGCGCTTTCCGCGCATTTATCGTTTCTGTCTTGAACATGGCCTGGATATCATTAGAGGGCTGATTCCTGTGGCGCCTGCTGCTCACTATATGATGGGGGGTGTGAGGACGAATACATGGGGGGAGACCAATATCGGTGGGCTGTTTGCTGTTGGCGAGGTGGCCTGTACTGGGGTACACGGGGCCAACAGGCTGGCCAGCAATTCGCTGTTGGAGGTTCTGGTCTTCAGCAAGAGGGCTCTACAGAGGATTGAAGCGGGGCCCCCCAAGAAACCCGCGAGGCGGGGTGAGCAGAACTACTACGCCCTTCCGCAACGAGAGCCTACGGAGCCAGTTGTACCTCTCAGCCTTACCGTGCTCCAGACGTTGATGTGGGAGAAGGTGGGAATTATTCGCTCCGGCGACACCCTAGGAAAAGCAGCAGATACCCTTGCTGGCTGGGAGAGAAAACTGGGAGAAGCATCTGATCTAAGTTCCTACCAATTGCAGAACCTGGTGGTCACAGCCCGATTGATGACGGAGGCAGCCCTGATCAGGAGGGAGAGCCGGGGCGCACACTTTCGCACTGATTATCCTCAGCCTTCAGCAGACTGGCTGAGGCATATTGTGTTCAGGAGGGAGTAAGCCGTTGGAGATAGGTTGGAAGCGGATTGAGGAATTGGTTGACCGTACTCTCGCCGAAGACTTGGGCTGGGGCGACGTGACTACTGAAGCCATCATCCCAGCGGAGTTGACAGGCAAAGCTTCCATGGTGGCTAAGGCCCGTGGCATGCTGGCAGGGATAGAGGTGGCTCGTCTGGTATTCTGCCGGGTTGATCCCTCTGTTCAATTTGACATAATTATTCCCGAGGGAAGTGGTATACAGCCGGGCGACCTGATTGCCAAACTTGAAGGGAAGGTGGCGAGCATCCTCAAAGGCGAGCGAACGGCTCTCAATTTTTTGCAGCGGCTCAGCGGCATTGCTACGGAAACTAGCCGCTATGTGGAGGCGATCAAGGGCCTCGACAGTCGGATTGTGGATACCCGAAAGACGACTCCAGGGATGAGAGTTCTGGAGAAGTATGCTGTCAGGGTCGGTGGAGGCCACAACCATCGCTTACACCTGGGTGACGGAGTGCTCATTAAGGATAATCACCTTGCGGCGCTTCGCTCTCAAGGGCTGGCCATGAAGGATATCATCAGCAGGGCAAGGGAGAGAGCACCTTTCAACCTCAAGGTAGAGGTGGAGGTGAGAACTGCTCAAGAGGCCGTGGAGGCTGTCGAGGCTGGGGCTGACATAGTTATGCTGGACAACATGGGCCTGGAGGAAATGCGTCAGGCGGCGCGATTGGTGAAGGGCCGGGCGTTGCTTGAAGCCTCTGGAGGTATTACTCTGGATAACGTCCGCCGCGTGGCCGAAACAGGGGTTGACCTCATCTCCGTTGGTGCCCTTACCCACTCGACAAGATCCCTCGACATCAGCCTCGAGATGTGAGCCTGTCTCTTTTTCAGTGGCAGCCCGTCTGTCCACGAATCGACATTGCCGGCCGTTCGTCATGCGCCGACACCTCCGGGACCACAGGCGAAGCTCCGTGGTGTGATTCGCCCCCGACAGGCGGCCCAAGGGTCTTCATTGTGCACCTTCCCTTAGGTCACTAGGGGCAACCGCAGGCGTAGATTGCTGGCTGGCCTAACACTGCTGTGCTATACTGAGCTAGAAGCACCAGCTTTTGAGGAGGGGCAATGATTGACGAATTGAAGGTGTTCACGGGCAACGCCCATCCTGCTCTGGCCCGGGGGATGTGTGACTATCTGGGTATACCTCTGGGCAAAGCAGAGGTCTTTGAGTTCAGCAATGAGAACATCTTCGTTCGCCTGCTGGAATACGTACGGGAGAGGGATGTTTTTGTGGTCCAGTCAATCTGCTCCCCAGTAAACAAGAGCCTGATGGAGCTCCTTATTATGCTGGACACCGTAAAACGTGCCTCAGCAGGTAGGGTTACGGCGGTGATTCCCTATTACGCCTACGGCCGAACGGACAAGAAAGATCAGCCTCGGGTACCGATAACCGCCAGGCTGATTGCTGACCTGCTCACTGCGGCCGGGGCAAACCGTGTTCTTGCCGTAGACTTGCATGCTGGCCAGATTCAGGGCTTCTTTCAGATCCCCGTAGACGAACTAACTGCTCTCTACCTTTTGACTAGCTATTTCAAGCAGAAGGCGCTGGATAACCTGGTGGTAGTGGCTACCGATATCGGGATTTCAAAGAAAGCCAGAGACGTGGCAGAGAAGCTCAATGCCCCTCTGGCTATTATTGAGAAAAGGCGGGTGGGCAACGTTGGCAAATCTGAAACGCTAAACGTAATTGGCGATGTGGAGGGGAAGCGTGCCCTTACCGTTGATGATGAGATAGACACTGGTGGCTCCCTTGTCGGCGCAGTGAGGGCTCTCCGTAAGCAGGGTGCCATAGAGGTTTATTCCTGCTGCACTCACCCTGTTTTCTCTGGCTCTGCCATTAAGAGGATAAAGGCCTCTCCGGTGAAGGAGGTCATCGTGACGGATACCATCCCTGTCGATCCACGTAGGAAACCAGACAAGGTCACTGTCCTCTCGATGGCGCCTCTCCTGGGTGAGGCAATCCGTCGCATCCATACCGGCGAATCCATGGGTGCCATGTTTGAATCCGAGTAGGAGATAGGCATGTTCAAGTGGTTGGGCAGCCTGGTTGATTCCAATGAGAGAGAGCTGAGGCGGCTGCAGCCAATAGTAGCTGAGATAAACTCTCTCGAACCTGAGTTTGAAAAACTCAGCGATGCTGAGCTTCGCGCCAAGACCGAAGAATTCAAGTCTCGTCTTCGAGATGGTGAGACCTTAGACAACATCCTGCCGGAAGCCTTTGCTGCTGTCCGTGAAGCAGCCAATCGCACCATAAAGCAGCGCCACTTCGATGTGCAGCTTATGGGAGGGATAGTTCTACACCAGGGGAAAATCTCTGAGATGAAGACCGGTGAAGGCAAGACCCTGGTGGCCACCCTTCCTCTATATCTCAATTCCATTGCCGGTGAAGGGTGTCATCTGGTGACTGTCAATGACTACCTCTCGAAGCGTGACCCCTACTGGATGGGACCCATATACCATGCCCTGGGAGCAAGCGTCGCCAGCATACAGCATGAGGCCTCCTTCATATATGACCCTGGTTACGACTCTGGAGACCCAAGGTGGCGATCCATGAGGCCTGTCTCTCGATGCCAGGCCTATGAAGCTGACATTACCTACGGCACTAACAATGAGTTCGGCTTTGACTATCTGCGAGACAACATGGTGGTTGACCTGCCGCAGTGTGTGCAGCGCCCCTTAAACTACGCCATCGTGGATGAGGTGGACTATGTGTTGATCGACGAGGCTCGCACGCCGCTAATCATCAGCGGGGCTGGTGAGGAGGCAGCGCAGATGTACTACACGTTTGCCCGGCTTGTCCCGCGGTTGGCGGCAGAAGAGGACTACACGGTGGACGCCAAAGAGCGCGCTGCTATGCTCACTGATACTGGTTGGGAGAAGATGGAGGGCATGTTGCGGAAGGAGGGGCTTCTCAAAGCGCCGGACGTCCATGATCCCAGCAACTATGCCTTGACCTACTATCTGGACAGTGCTCTCAAAGCACACGTGTTGTACCGTCGCGACAGGGACTATGTGATAGCATCAGACCCAGATAATCGTGGCAATCCCGGGGTCATCATCGTCGACGAATTCACAGGGCGCAAGATGTTCGGGCGCAGATACTCTGAGGGGCTGCATCAGGCTATTGAAGCCAAAGAGAGGGTGAAGATACAGCGAGAGAGCGTCACCCTGGCCACCATTACCTTTCAGAACTACTTCCGTCTTTACCAGAAGCTGGCTGGCATGACAGGGACGGCAATTACTGAGGCGGAGGAGTTCCAGAAGATATACAAGCTGGATGCAGTGGTCATCCCCACCAATAGGGATATGATTCGCGATGACTATACGGATCAAATATACAGGAACGAGGAAGCCAAGTTTCGCGCTGTAGCCAATGAGGTGGAAAGACTATGTAAGGAGCAGCGTCCGGTGCTGGTAGGGACCACCTCTATTGAAAAATCGGAACTTCTGAGCGACCTGCTGCAGCGGCGCGGTGTACCCCATCAGGTATTGAACGCCAAGCACCATGAGAAAGAGGCCTACATTATCGCCCAGGCGGGGAAGCCAGGAGCAGTGACCGTGGCAACCAATATGGCAGGTAGAGGCGTGGATATTATCCTGGGGGGAAGTCCTGAAGGCCGCACCAATGAGGAGTGGCTGGCAGACCATGACAAAGTGGTCGAACTGGGCGGCCTCCATATTATGGGCACCGAGAGACATGAAGCCAGGCGTATTGATAACCAGCTTCGCGGTCGGTCAGGACGCCAGGGTGACCCGGGAAGCTCCCGTTTCTATGTCTCCCTGGAAGATGATGTGGTAAGTCGCTTTGGTGGTGATAGGGTGAAAGGCTTCATGGAGTGGGCTGGGATTGGCGATGAAGTCCCCATGGAGCACTCTCTAGTGAGCAAGGCCATTGAAAATGCCCAGGTACGGGTCGAGGGTTACCACTTTGAAATCCGCAAGCACCTAGTAGATTACGATGACGTGGTGAATAAACATCGCGAGGTAGTCTACGGCGAGAGAAAAAGGATTCTCAGCGGCACTGATCTCAAAGCCAATATACAGGGCATGATCCAGGACGAACTCCAGGGACTGGTGGCGGCCCATGTTAATAGCGAAAAGCCCGACGTGGAAGGGCTGCTGGAGGACGTAGGCCGTATCCTGCCTCTGTCGCCGGAGCTGAATGGCGATTCCCTTTCTCATAAGCGCCCAGAGGAGATCGAGTCGATCCTGGTTGACTATGCCTGTTCTCTCTATGAAAAGAAGGAACAGGAGATCGGCCCGCCAAACATGCGAGTTCTGGAGCGCCTGGTCATGCTGCGCGCGCTGGATAACCTTTGGATGGAGCACCTGACTATGATGGATCACATGCGCCAGGGGATTGGGCTTCAGGCGGTGGGGCATAGTGACCCTCTGGTGGCCTACAAGACGGAGGGTCATGCCCTTTTTCAGAGCCTTTTAGCCAATATTCAGCATGACGTGGTGAAAACCATCTATCACGTGGACATCGTGAAGAAAGAGGCTGCACCGCAGGGAACGGGGAACAAGCGGGAGGCGGTAGCCGTTGACAGGAAGGTCGGTCGCAATGACCCTTGCCCCTGTGGCAGCGGCAAGAAGTACAAGAGGTGTTGCGGGCGGTAGGGTCGCCTCCTGAAGGAGAGCGCTTCGCAATTTTCCATACCCTTCTGGGTAGCTTGACCGACGTCGGCTAGCCTACCCAGAAGAGGAAACTATCCGATGAAGAACAGCGAGGTAGCCAAGGTATTCCAGGATATCGCTGACTTCCTGGAGATGAAGGGCGAAATACCCTTCAAGGTAAGGGCTTATCAGAAGGCGGTGCGCTCCATAGAGCATTTGCCGGTAGAGTTGGAGCAGTTGATGAAGGAGGGCAAGCTGAGAGAGGTGCCCGGCGTGGGCGAGGCCATTGCCAAGAAAATCACCGAGCTTCTGACCACCGGTCGCCTGGAATACTACGAGAAACTTCGGGCGGAGTTCCCCGAGGGGGTCATCACCTTTCTTGATATACCCGGCGTCGGCCCCAAGACTGCCGTCAAGCTTTCCACCGAACTGGGGATAAGATCGGTGGAGGAACTGGAGACGGCCATCCTGGAGGGTAGGGTGGCCAAGCTCTTCCGCCTCGGTGATAAGACGGCGGAAAACATCCTGCGTCATATTCAGTCCCTGCGTACCAAGGAGCGGCGCATCCCCATTGGCGTCGCCCTGCCCCTGGTGGAAGATATCATGGCCGCTCTCGACAAGACCTCTGGCCTGTGCCATCTTACCCCAGCAGGAAGCCTGCGCCGCTTGAGGGAGACCATCGGAGACATTGACCTGATGGGCACGGCGGATAATGCGGAGGCGGCCATCGACGCCTTCACCCATCTGCCTCAGGCAAAAGAGGTGCTGGCTAAGGGAGGAACTAAGGCCAGCATCATCACTGACCAGGGGCTTCAGGTGGACCTCCGTGTAGTGGAACACGACGCCTTCGGCTCTCTGCTTCAGTATTTCACCGGGAGCAAGCAGCACAATATCATTCTCAGGGAGAGGGGCCGTCACCAGGGATTAAAATTGAGTGAGTATGGGATCACTGACCTGCGGACCGGCGAGCTGGAGAAGTTCGCTACCGAGGAGGGTTTCTATCATCGTCTGGGCCTACCACTGATCCCACCGGAGTTGCGGGAGGGGCAGCAGGAGGTGGAGAGGGCGGAGCAGGGTTCCATCCCTGAGCTGGTGAAGCTTTCAGATATAAAAGGGGATCTTCATGTCCATACCGACTGGAGCGATGGCCATTACTCTCTGGAAGCCATGGCCAGGGCAGCTCGGGCCATGGGCTACCAGTACATCGCCATAACCGAGCATTCTCGGGGTCGAGGAATTGCCCGCGGTCTGACGGAAGAGCGCTTACGGCAGCAAATAGCCGAAATCAGAAGGCTCAATGAAAAGCTGACAGACCTCCGCATTCTCACTGGCACCGAGGTGGATATCCGTGCCGATGGAAGCCTGGACTTTCCTGATGAGCTTCTGGGGAAGCTGGATGTGGTAGTGGCTGCCGTGCACTCTGCCATGGGACAGGACCAGGCCAAGATGACGGAGAGAGTTCTGCAGGCGATAATGAATCCCCATGTGGATGTGATAGCTCATCCCACCTGTCGGCTGCTGGGTGAGAGAGAGCCCGTTGCCCTGGATCTGGAAGCGGTCTTCCATGCTGCAGTGCAAGCGGGGACTGCCCTGGAGATTAACGCTATGCCGGAGCGGCTCGACCTGAAGGACATTCACATCATGCGTGCCAGAGAGTTGGGGGTGAAGCTTATCATGAACACTGATGCTCATAGGGCTGACCATCTGGCCCTGATGCGTTTTGGCATCGGGACAGCCCGCCGCGGCTGGTGTGAGGCACGCCATATATTGAACACCTTACCAGTGGAAGACCTGCTGGCCGGTCTAAAGCATCGCTAGCACGAGACTACCTTCGAGGGCGTTTGGCAACGGGTATGAAAGGGGCGAAGGCCTATCCGGGAATTCTCCTCTATTGGAGTGGTTGACGGGCATACACTCAAACGCGTAAGATGTGTCCATGCGGCGAGGGAAGAGGCAAGAGTGGAATAGCCGACGCGTTCGTGCGTTGCGGCGGCACCTGGGCTTGACGCAGCAGGAACTGGCCGACCAGATGGGAACACGTCAGCAGACCATCAGCGAATGGGAGCTAGGGATGTACCGGCCTCGTGGTGCCTCCTCGACGCTGCTCACCATTATCTCTGACGGGGCAGGCTTCAAGTATCAGGTGAAGCAAACCGAAGAACAGAGCTGATCCACTGGCTGGGAGCCACAGCTTCCGGATAATTCGGTTTTTGGGGTCATCCCCCGGTGATATGTCATCCAGATCCTCAGTTTTTGGTGCACTTCTACCCCCGAGATCGTTTATCAACGTATTCGTGTCATTCTGATCCTTCCGCAAGGAAGGAGAAGGATCTCTGAGATTCTTCGTCGTCCTTACCGGGGAAGGACTCCTCAGAATGACGTTAATAAATAACCTTCTACCCCAGCTACCGGGTTCCGTTCGGTATTGATACACATGCTTGACCTTTGACATTACTTCCCATGGCTAGAGCTTTCCAATCCCTGTAGGGAAATGCTGCTTTGGCTACTGATGCAGGTGTTCTATCGCCAAGGGCTTCATGCGGGCGAAAGAAGTTGTAATGCACTAGTGTCTAGTTGCAATAGTAAGCGTTATGATGTATACTATCTTCATGGCAGGAAAAGCAAGAGTAATTACCTTGACGGAGGAAGAGCGCCAGCAACTGGAATCGTGGACTCGCAAAGGAACCACGGAGCAGCGCCTTGTGCCACGGGCCCGCATCGTACTGGAAGCAGCGGCGGGAAAGATGACCAAGGAGATCGCCCTTAACCTGGGGCTGCGTCCGGCCACGGTAAGCAAATGGCGCACCCGATTTTTTCAGCAAGGGATAGCCGGCTTGCCTGATGCCGCCAGGTGGGGAGGCCGGCCAAAGTATAGCATGGAGACAGAGCAACGCATTTTGGCTCAACTGGATAATCCGCCTCCGGCTGGGCATAGTAGCTGGACAGGAAAGCTCTTGGCTGCTGCTCTGGGGGATGTTTCTGATGACCAAGTCTGGCGAGTACTCAGCCGCCATGGTATTCATCTGCAGCGTCGGCGGAACTGGTGCATAAGCACCGACCCAGAATTTGCTCCTAAAGCGGCCGATATCGTTGGATTGTACCTCGACCCGCCCAAGAATGCGGTAGTGCTTTGTGTTGACGAGAAGCCCGCCATTCAAGCTTTGGAGCGAGCCCAGGGCTGGCTGCGCCTCCCCAATGGCGAGGCACTGCGCGGGTTCAGTCATGAGTATAAGCGCCATGGCATCACTACCTTGTTTGCTGCTCTGGATGTAGCTACCGGTATGGTGTGCACCGGCCACTATCCCCGCCGCCGGCGACGTGAGTTCCTTGACTTCATGAATGAAGTGGTGACTGCCTGTCTGAACAAAGAAATACATGTCGTGCTGGATAACCTTAACACCCATAAGCCCAAACATGACCGCTGGCTGGCCCGCCACCCTAACGTCCATTTTCACTATACCCCTACGCATGCCTCGTGGCTCAACCAAGTGGAGATATGGTTCAGCATCCTTTCCCGCCAGGTGATCAACGGAGCAAGTTTCACTTCGCCCTACCAAATACGCCAGGCCATTGACAAATTTGTTGCCGCCCACAACCAGAACGCTGCTCCGTTCGAGTGGACTAAACGAACCGTATCTCCAGTGAATCCTAAACATCATTACGCTGATTTATGCAATTAAACACTAGTATGATCCAGGTTGATGTCCCAAAAGGCCGGGAGCGGTACTACTATCCGCTATCCGCCATGCGGTGGGGCTGGCTGCGTTGCGGGGTGAGCCCGGGCTGACAAACGAGGAAAGAGGGCCAATCCTGGCCTTAGGATTTTCGTGCTTTCCCTTGTGGCAGAGAACCTCTCATGATAACATTTAAGGTTAACAATGGAAAACATACGTAACTTTTGTATAATCGCTCACATTGATCATGGCAAATCGACCCTGGCTGATCGCATACTTGAGTTGAGCGGAGTGATGCCCACTATCAGCAATGAACAGGTTCTGGATAGCATGGACCTGGAACGCGAGCGAGGGATTACCATCAAGGCCAAGTCGGTCAGAATTCCATACAAATCAAGAAACGGCAAGGATTATATTCTGAACCTCATTGATACTCCAGGGCATGTGGATTTCAATTATGAAGTATCAAGAAGTCTGAAGGCTTGTGAAGGTGCCATCCTGCTGGTTGATGCTTCACAAGGTGTAGAGGCACAAACTATTGCCAATGCTTACCTCGCCATTGAGGCCGGACTCGAGATCATTCCAGTTATCAACAAGATTGATCTGCCCAGCGCTATGATAGACGAATGCCGTTTACAACTGGAAGAACTACTGGGTATATCTGGCGAGGATGCGCTGTTAGTTTCTAGCAGAAAGGGGACCGGTGTAATCGACTTGCTGGAGGCAATAGTTGCTAGGATTCCATCACCTGATGGTGGTGATGAGGAGCCATTACGCTGTCTCATTTTTGATTCCTACTATGATGCCTATCGCGGTGTCATTCCACATATCCGTGTCTTCTCAGGTAGCCTGGGTTCGGGGGCTAGAATCATGGTTAAGTCTACCGGCAAAATATTTGAAGTGGAAGAGGTCGGCCATTTCAGCCCGCAGTTGACCCCTTGCGACACTTTGAAGTCTGGAGATGTAGGGTATTTCGGAGCTGGCATAAAAGATGTAGGTACTATTCATGTTGGCGATACTATCATCTCCCCAGACTACCCGGAAACACCGCTAATAGGAGAGTTTAAGCACTCTCAACCAATGGTGTTTTGTGGAATTTATCCGATTGATAACAATGACTATGGCAAACTTACCATGGCGCTGGAGAAGTTCAAACTCAATGATTCCTCCATTGTATACGAGAAAGAGACTTCTGCAGCCTTAGGTCATGGCTACCGCCTTGGTTTCCTGGGCATGTTGCACATGGAAATCACTATGGAAAGGCTCAGGCGGGAATATGGACAGGAGTTGATTGCTACCATGCCCTCGGTTGTCTATAAGGTGGTGGCCACCGATGGGGAAGCACTGATGATAGACAACCCATCGAAGTTCCCGGAGCCTCAGTACATCGACCATATCGAGGAACCCATCATCATGGCTCGAATTATTGTCCCAGAAGAATTTGTTGGGCCTTGTATGGAACTGTCTGAATCCAGGCGCGGTAAATTGATAGGCTTGGAGCATTCTGACAGGAGAAGAACCATGCTCACCTACCATTTCCCATTGGCCGAAATCATTGCTGGCTACTATGACAAACTCAAGAGCGTTACCCGAGGATATGCCAGTATGGATTACGACCTGGCGGGATATCGAACTGATGACCTGGTCAAAGTGGATATTCTAATCAAAGACAATAAGGTCGATGCTCTCTCTTTTATAGCCATTCG
>JBGOXA010000149.1:0-5181 GCA_041478915.1 Dehalococcoidia bacterium | reverse complement strand
CCAGGAAGGTATTCCAGGCCACCGTGAAGGCCTACGGCAGCCTTGATATCCTGGTCAACAACGCCGGCGTTTATCCCTTATCACCTATTCTAGAGATTAGCGAAGAAACTTGGGACAGGACGCTGGACACTAACCTGAAAGGAGCTTTCTTCTACTCGCAAGCGGCTGCACAGCAGATGATCAAGGCTGGCCACGGGGGAAAGATCATCAACATAGCCTCAATAGATGGCTTTCACCCCAATGGTGAGGTAGCCCACTACAATGCCTCCAAGGGTGGCGTGATCATGCTCACCAAAGCCCTGGCCCTGGAGCTGGCGCCGCACCAGATTCTGGTCAATTCTGTGGCGCCGGGGAGCATTACCACTCCCGGCACCATTGCTGTCGGGGTAGCGTACGCAGCCAGTGGGAAAGACCCCGCACAACTTGGCGCTAAAATGGCGGGCCGCCTGCCCCTGGGCCATCCAGGGATGCCCGACGACATTGCCAAGGTAGTGCTCTTTCTGGCTAGCGCGGCTGCGGACTACATGACCGGCAGCGTGATACTAGTGGATGGGGGGTACTTGCTTTCATAGGTGGTCCCAACGTGGTGGGCCATAGGCCCATGCCGCAGCAGGGTTGATGGGGGGCGTAATAATGAAATGAGAAATGTGGTATAGTTACATTGCGTTTCTAAAGTGGGTTTTCTCAGCGCATCGCCAAGGAGGTAGATGGAAATAGTCGATTAGATGCTCTGAAACAAGGTTTCGATCAGGGTTCTCCTGCATCTAGTAATGTTGTCATCGAAGAGGTTGGAATCGCTATCTTGGTTCTACCTCCAACACATTATGGGGCAGAGGGAAATAAGGAAAGGAAGGGGGCTAGAATGCCAGGTAGCAAATTGTATGTTGGGAATCTTTCTTATTCCGTAACTGAGGGGAAGCTTCGAGAATTGTTTTCCACTCATGGTGAAGTCAAGGAAGTCAGGGTGATTCCAGGCCGAGATTTTGGCTTCGTTGAAATGTCCGACTCAGCACAAGCTGCGAAAGCAAAGGAGGCGCTGGACGGCTCCGAGTTTGAAGGACGTGCCCTAAAGGTTGCCGAAGCCCGCCCACCTCGAAGTCAACAAGGAGGTGGTTATGGTGGCGGAAGGGGTGGTTATGGTGGTTCCCGTGGTGGGGGAGGGGGAGGAAGATATTAGAGCAAAGATAAACTGTGTCGTCTGGCCTGGCCACATAGGCCACAAGGATGGAACTGCCAGCATTAGCCTGACGAGGGAGACCTGTCGCGATTTCGCCGCTCCCTGCATATGGCGGTTGACCAGTTCGATAAGAGATACATTAGAATAGACCAGATGAAGGGCAGGATCTCCCAGTTCTTTACCGCAATAGGACTCGGCTAGGGAAGCGCCGGCTTGCCACCGGCGTGGCAATCGGCGGAGTATTCCCCGTGGCAACGATGTTCACCAGTCTCATCTTTGAGGTTGTTTATCAATGTCATTCTGATGAGTCCTTCGCAGAAGGACGACGAAGAATCTCAGAGATTCTTCTCTTTCTTTGCGGAAGGATCAGAATGACACGAACATGTTGCTAAACGCCCTCCATCATCCACACTTGATCTGCAAAGCTAGGTGTCGTAAACTGCTTTCTGGGCCTCTTCTTCAGTACCTGACTTGTAATTCAAACGATCGAAAGATAGTCAGACGAAGTAAGAAGGAGCCGCACAAAGTACATAGAAGTTCTCCGTTCTTAGAGGAATCCCAGATGATTAGGCAAAGGAAAAAGTTCACCTTACTGGATGCCGTTGGCAATACGCCGCTGGTGGAGCTGAAGAATCTAAACGGAAACCCGAGGGTAAGCATCTTAGCGAAGCTTGAAGGGAGCAACCCTGGAGGTTCAGTCAAAGACCGCCCAGCCTACTATATGCTAAGCAAAGCAGAGGAGTCTGGAGAGCTTACCAGGGAAAAGATAGTGGTTGAGCCAACATCAGGAAATATGGGGATTGCCCTGGCCATGATAGGAGCGGCAAAGGGTTATCGGGTTAAGCTTTTTATGCCAGAGTGCGTTAGCGTGGAGAGACAGCGCGTCCTGGCGGCCCTTGGTGCCGAGGTAGTGCTCACCCCGGCCAAGGAAGGCACTGACGGCGCTATTACGCGGGCCCATGAACTTGTGAGTCAAGAGCCGGAGAGGTATTACATGCCCAACCAGTTCGACAACTGGAGCAATGTTATGGCGCACTATGAGACGACTGGGCCTGAAATCCTTTCTCAGACCGCAGGAGAAATCGATGTCTTCGTGGCCGGTATGGGAACCACAGGAACACTGATGGGGGTCGGCAGATACCTGAAAGAGAAAAGGCCCGGGGTCAAAATCATCGGAGCTGAACCCACAGAAGGGCACACCATACAGGGACTGAAAAACATGAACGAAGCCATAGTCCCTGGAATTTATTATCCAGAAGTATTGGATGAAAAGGTCATTGTTGAGGATGATGAAGCGTTTGAAACCACAAGGCTGCTGGCTATAAGAGAAGGTCTCTTTGTGGGAATGTCCAGCGGGGCGGCGGTAGCCGCGGCTTTGCATGTAGCTAAGGACATGAATCACGGCACGGTTGTGGTCATATTACCCGATCGCGGAGACCGTTACCTGAGCACTACGTTGTTTCGATCCATATGCGCCAAATGTCCCCCGTAAGCCTCATAACGTGGTCTTGGTGGCAGCCATAGTATTGCTTTTCGCTTTGTTGCCCACGACTTCAGCAAGGAAGCTAGTGTGCCGCTACAGCTCCCTTGACTTCCCCCATGTCTGGCGCTAGGATAAGATTCAATCCCTAGTACAGAGCCCGCCGTAGACGGCCAAGAAAAGCGGTCACAGAATTTCCGAGGGGGGTTTAACGCAGCACCAGATGTTCATCATCACCAGGGAAAAGATCGAGGCGCTCAAACAAAGGTTGCTTGATCCGGCTGAAGCTGGCCGATGCCGCCAGGAGCTGCAAAAAGTGCTGGAGATCAAGCAAGCATTGCTATGGCGGGCCGACGCCGGTACCTGTTGCGCCGGTCCGGGCTTGCGCTCCCGTTTGTTTGCTGAAGTCCAACTTCTGGAAGCGGCCTTGCAGGCTTTGGAGGCAGGGGATAATCACAAGGCAGCTTCCCTGCTGGAGGACTTTGCCTCTCAAGCACAGTACGCCTGAAGTCGCTATGAAGGGGTGACTGAAATGCCCAACGCCGTTATAGTAGCCGATGTGGTCAGAGGTTTCCTCGAAGAAGGCTATCCTCTCTTCTGCGGTGAAGCCGCCCGCCGCATTATCCCCAATATCCAACGTTTGCTGGAACAGGAAATAGCCCGCAGTTCAAAGGTCTTCTATATTTGTGACCATCACGCCCCGGATGACCAGGAGTTCAAGTTGTTTCCACCCCACTGCATAGCTGGCACCCCGGAAACCGAGCTTATCCCCGAGGTTAACCAGTATCCCGGCGAGATTGTCCTTAAGACCCGCTACAGTGCCTTCTTCAATACCTCTCTGGAGCAGAAGCTGAAGGCCCTTCGTCCCGAAAAGCTGATTATTTGTGGGGTATGCACTGACATTTGTGTGATGCACACAACGTCTGACGCCCGCAACCGGGACTACCCAGTAGAGGTCCCTGTCGATTGTGTTGCCTCCTTTGATCTGGCTGCTCATCGGTTCGCCCTGCAGCACATGGAGAAGGTGCTGGGAGCCAAGCTGACCAGGGTCTCCGCGCCCACGGTGACTGATCCCCGATTTGAGGCCGCCCCTGCCGTCTTATCCGGAGAGACAGCCGACATCTACTTCCTCCGCACGGTGGAGATCTTGAAGCGTGAGGGTCTCAATCCGGTGGCCACCATGGAGGTCTTCCCCAGCCGGGCGGGAATCCTCTGCGGCATGCACGAAGTCCATGCCTTGCTGGAGGAGGTTTTGCCGCCGGATAACCGGGAAGTCTGGTCCCTTTCTGAAGGCGACGCCTTCGAAAGGAAGGAGGTGGTCCTCAGGATAACTGCCCCCTACCAGAGCTATGGGGCGTACGAGACCGCTTATCTGGGTATGCTCTCCCACGGTAGTGGCTGGGCCACGGCGGCCCGGGAATGCGTGGAAGCAGCCCAGGGAATCCCCATCATCAGCTTCGGCGTCCGGCATCTGCATCCCACCGTAGCCGGTATTCTGGATTATGCCGCTGTCGTCGGCGGCTGTGTCGGCTGCTCCAGCGTTGCCGGAGCCAAACTCGCCGGCGTCCCCCCCACCGGCACCATCCCCCATGCCCTGATCATCGTTATGGGCGATACCGTGACCGCCACCCTCGCCTTTGACAGGCACATGCCGCCTGACGTACCCCGTATTTCCCTGGTGGATACCTTCAAAGATGAGCCTGAAGAGAGCATTATTGTAGCTCGGGCGATGCGGGGTCGGCTCCAGGGGGTAAGATTAGATACCCCGGCTGAGCGAGGTCGGGTCACTGCCGACTTGGTCAAGGAGACCAGGGCCAGGCTCGACCTGGCAGGCTTCAGAGATGTCAAGATCGTCGTCAGCGGTGGCTTTGACCCCGAGCGCATCAGGTATTTCCTTGACAATCGAGCCCCGGTTGACTCCTTCGGCGTGGGGAGCTATATTAGTGGCGCAAGGCCCATTGATTTCACCGCCGACCTGCACCAGGTGGCGGGTAGGCCGGTGGCTAAACGGGGTAGAATCCCGGGAATTACCCCTAATCCGCGCTTGAAGCGGGTTATGTGAGGAGGTCGTAGGATGTGGCACCGACAGCGTGGCTTCTTCGGTGGCTTCGGCTTCCCTCCTTTTATGTTTTACTTCGGTCGCCGGCCCTTCCCTAGAAGAGAGGATTACCTCCGCATGCTGGAAGAGTACAAAAAGGAGTTGGAGGCAGAGCTGAGGGAGGTGGAAAAAGAGATTGAGGAGATGAGGCGGGAATAAAAAAGTGCCTTTAGAGGTGCTAGACTTGGCCAAGCGCATCGCAGAGGCGGCCTCAGAGAAGCAGGCTTCTGACGTGGTGCTGTTGGATATGAGAAAGGTCTGCTCTTTTGCCGACTACTTCGTCATTTGTAGCGGCGAAAGTGAACGCCAGATCGAGGCCATCGGTGAGGCCGTGGCTGAGGTGCTGGCAGAAGAGGCTGTAAGCCTGTATCATCGCGAGGGGGATGCTAATTCAGGATGGGTTCTGCTCGACCTGGGTAATATCAT
>JBGOXA010000012.1:0-13909 GCA_041478915.1 Dehalococcoidia bacterium | reverse complement strand
GGCTATTATGGAAGCGGTAAGCATTCCAGTGATGGCCAAGTGCCGCATTGGCCACTTCGTTGAGGCGCAGGTATTGGAAGCCATAGGGGTAGATTTTATAGATGAGTCTGAAGTGCTTACCCCGGCTGACGAGGCCCATCATATCTGGAAGCACGATTTCAAAGTCCCCTTTGTTTGTGGCTGCCGCGACCTGGGGGAAGCCTTACGCCGCATTGCCGAAGGAGCAGCTATGATTCGAACCAAGGGTGAAGCCGGTACGGGAAACATTGTGGAGGCGGTGAGACATATGCGGACCGTTATCGGTGGCATTCGCAAGCTGGCGAATATGCCTGAAGAGGAACTGATGGCTGAGGCGAAGGCCTTGGGAGCACCTCTGGAATTGGTGCTTGAGGTTCGCAAGACCGGAACGCTCCCAGTGGTCAATTTCGCTGCCGGCGGGGTGGCTACTCCGGCGGACGCAGCGCTAATGATGCAGTTGGGGGCTGATGGCGTCTTCGTGGGCTCAGGGATCTTTAAGTCCAGCGACCCTGAGGCCAGAGCGAAGGCTATTGTTAAAGCGACCACGCATTATCGCGATGCCGGGGTTATCGCCGAAGCTTCCAAGGGCCTGCGCGGTGCCATGCCCGGATTGGACATAAAAGCCATTCCTAAAGAGGAACTACTGGCAACGAGGGGTTGGTAGGACACAATCTAAATGATTCGCTCCTTTCTTCCCACAGACCTGCTGGTGATCTCTTTCCAACGTGGATCGCTGTCGGATGTGGCCAGAACGAAGGATAATATGGGTGAAGAGGGAGCGAGATTTTTGGGTCTGGCCGGCCTTTCTACAAAGAGCTTGAACCCACGTGGTAAGCGGCGCACCTGGGTACGAACAGAAGGGCTTAGGTTTGGCGGGCTGGCTTCTGTCAGGGATCGTTCCCTACCTAGCGTTTGGGAGATAGAGCACCTCATACTTAACCACCAGGATGCAGGCTATTGCTTGTCACTTCTGGAAAGGTTGAGCATTGCCGGAGTCGAACTTGGCGTAACCAAAATCTTCCTTCGGCTTCCGGCTGACAATCCCCTGCTGGCCGTTGCCAACGAGGCTGGCTTCTGCGCGTATCTCAATGAGCACCTTTATTCTCGAGAAAGAAAGGGAAGCGAGGCAGAGAGTTACAAGACCTCCCCCATTCCTTTTCCGCGCCGCAAGCGCGTTAATGACGATTACAGGCTTTTTGAGTTGTATCAGAAATGTGTTCCTGCCTCTGTCCGCGGGATCGAAGGAATGACTTTTGGCGAGTGGCAGGCTGGCAAAGAAAGGGAGATGGGAGCAGAGTGGGTCTTTGAAGCTGGGAGTGTCCTGGTGGGGTGGCTGGGAGTCAAGACCAAAGGGGATATGGGGCAGTTCGAAATAATGGCGATTTCAGCAGAGGAACTGGAGCCGATGGTGGAATACGGTCTAATGTTCCTTAGTGACTGTCGTCAAATATTCTGTCCTGTTCCCGAATTTCAATGGGATTTGTTTCGAGTATTGGAGAAGCGAGGCTTCGGCCAGGTAGCGAAATACTGCGCCCTGGCAAAGGAGCCAGTAGATAGAGTAAAACGAACCTGCCTCATTCCGGCAAGCGCATAGGCTAGGACGAAAATGCAACAAACAATCATAGATGACTTGGATGCCTTGCTGGACGTTTTGCCGCCCTCGATCTCCGGCCCATTGCGCCAGCGTGAGGATCGTGGTGAGCTCTTGGAGGTGGTGATGGACTTGGGGCGGCCGCCGCAGGCAAGGTTTGTTCATTACGAGGTAGTTCTCAACTCTAAAGAAGTGGGCCAGCAGGACATTGAATACGTAACGTCTCGGATCGGTGCCTTCGGCGACGACAATCGTGCTGGAACCGAACGGACCCTCCACCGCATCTCTGCCATCCGCAATCGGCAGGAGCGCATCGTTGGACTAACCTGTCGGGTAGGCAGGGCTATTTTCGGCACAATAAGGTTGACGGAAGACCTGATTCAGTCAGGTAGAAGTATTCTGCTCCTAGGGCGTCCTGGTGTAGGCAAGACTACCATGCTCAGGGAGGTAGCCCGAGTACTGGCTGACGACCTGGGAAAGAGGGTTATTGTGGTGGACACCTCTAATGAGATCGCTGGTGATGGTGACATACCTCATCCTGCTATCGGCCGTGCGCGAAGAATGCAGGTACGCACTCCTATGATGCAACACGCGGTGATGATCGAGGCGGTGGAGAACCACATGCCAGAAGCGATCATCATCGACGAGATTGGCACCGAACTGGAGGCAATGGCAGCGCGTACCATTGCTGAGCGAGGTGTTCAACTGGTGGGTACGGCTCATGGGAATACTCTGGAGAACTTGATCCTCAACCCTACCCTTTCTGACCTCATTGGAGGTATTCAAACCGTTACCTTAGGCGATGAGGAAGCACGGCGGCGGCGGACTCAGAAGTCTATTTTGGAGCGGAAGGCACCGCCTACCTTTGATGTAGTAGTGGAGATTCAAGACTTCAACAAGGTAGCGGTTCACTCTGACGTAGCGGGGGTGGTTGATGCTATGCTCAGAGGACGCCCGGTGACCACCGAGGTTCGCTGGGTGGACGAGAACGGAGAGCTGCAGCAGAAGACGGAGAGGGTCTCCGCCTTTTCTGGTGCTGAAACAACCACTAAAGGCAGGGGCAGGGAGCCAGGTGAGCAAGGCAAATTGCCCAAGGTTTATGCCTTTGGCATCAATCAATCGGAGATGAAGCAGGTGGCCAAGGAGAGGCAGGTTGAGGTGAGCATTACTTCCGACTTGAACGAGGCCGATCTTTTGGTGACCTCCAAGAGTTATTATCGAAGAAAGCCGCAGAAGATAAAGGATGCGGAGTTGGCTGGTCTACCTGTCTACGTACTCAAAAGCAACGCCCCAAATAGTATGGGACAGTTCCTGGAATCCCTGGTAGCCAGAGAGAGGGGAATGAGTCCCGTTGACCTCGCTATGAAGGAAGCAGAAGAAGCTGTCACTCAGGTTTTGAATGGGAGAGAATCAGTGGCGCTCAACCCGCGAAGTTCCTATATTCGTCGGTTGCAGCATATGATGGCAGAGCGTTTTCATCTGACTTCCCGAAGCTCGGGGAGAGAACCACATCGCAGGGTGGAGATATTCAGGAATCGCTGAGGCGGATCTGTTGGCGCTCTTTGTTAGCTTTGAGGGAGGGGAGGGAGGTGGGAAGAGTACTCAGGCGAAAGCTCTCTACCGGCGTCTCTTGGAGATTGGCATCCCGGTGGTGTTGTGCCATGAGCCTGGTACTACCCCTATGGGAAGACGGGTCAGACGCTTGCTGAAGAGCCCCAGCGGGATAGAAATCTCACCTTTTGCTGAGCTATTTCTTATTGCCGCGGCTCGTGCCCAGTTGGTAACGGAGTTGATTTGCCCTAACTTGGAAAGAGGTACAACGGTCGTTTGTGATCGCTACGCCGATTCCACTGCGGCTTACCAGGGGTACGGGCGGGGAATCGATATGAAAGTTATTCAGATTGTTAACAACAGCGCCATTCAGGGCGTGCTTCCTGACTTGGTTATACTACTGGATATTCCTGTTGAAGTGGGGCTGGCCCGCAAGAAGTTAGCCAAGCTAGACCGCTTCGAGGCGGAGGAAGTGGGCTTCCATCAGCGGGTGCGGAGCGGATACCTCGAAATAGCCCGTGCCGATCCACAGCGTTGGCTGGTGATAGATGCCACCCTGCCTAAGGCGGAAATACGCAGTAGGGTCTGGGATAGGGTCAAAGATCTGCTGTAAAACCTTCGTGGATGACCAGAGATGCAAGAGGCTGCCCGGCAGGTGACTCTTCCTGAGTGTCGGCCAAACCCTTCATGGTTCTCCTTTTTAAGGAAGATTTTGGGAAACTCTGCGGAGAGCTCTAAACAGGACCCGCGGGTCGGTGCTGAAAAGGGGATGCGCAATGCATAAGGTACGGGTCGCTGTGGCCATGAGCGGCGGTGTTGACTCGTCTTTGTCTGCGGCGCTACTCAAAGAGGCGGGGTGTGAGGTTGTCGGCATTTCCATGCAGCTATGGTGTGAAGAAAGGCATGGCCGTTCTTCCGCTCGTCCTACCTGCTGCTCTATCCAAGACGTGAATGATGCCCGCAGAGTTTGCCAAACCCTCGACATTCCTTTTTACACGATCAACCTTGAGCCACAGTTCCAGGCCTGTGTCGTGGATTACTTCTGCCACGAATATGCTCAGGGCAGAACTCCCAATCCCTGCATCGCCTGTAACCAGCGAATTAAGTTTGACTTCCTTCTGCATCATGTCCTATCCCTGGGCGTGGACTATCTGGCTACGGGCCACTTTGCCAGGATTGAGCGCTCGGGGGATGGACACCGTTTGCTCAAGGCTGCTGATCCCATCAGTGACCAGTCTTATTTTCTTTACACCTTGGGGCAGTGGGAATTGCAACACTTGCTATTTCCCGTGAACGGCTATCTCAAGACTGAGGTGCGCCGTATGGCAGCAGAGCGAGGTCTGCCGACCGCCGATAAGCCAAAGAGCCAGGACCTTTGCTTCGTATCCAACGGCAGCTACCACAGTTTGATCAAACAGCGCCTCTCTCCTGTGCCTGGAGAAATCGTGGATGAAGAGGGAAAGGTACTGGGGAGGCATCGTGGCATAGCGTTCTACACCGTAGGTCAAAGGACTGGTTTGGGGCTTGCTTTAGGTAGCCGCCTTTACGTGTTGGCGATTGATGTGAACAATAATACCCTGGTGGTGGGGCCGGAGGACAAGCTTCTTGCTTCCAGACTGGCTGCTACTCAGGTCAGATTCGTGCGCGGAAACCCAGAGCAGCCTGTTGCTGTGAAAGCTAAGATTCGCTACAAGTCACCTGAGACATACGCCATGCTTTACCCCTGTGAGGACAAGGTGGAGGTTCGATTTGACACGCCGCAACGGGCGGTTACGCCTGGTCAGGCGGTGGTATTCTACCAGGAGAACCAGGTCTTGGGTGGGGGTATAATAGAAACAGGTGTTGCTAGCACCGACTTTTGCTAAAGAGAGGGAACTCAGCGCCCAGGGCTATCGTTTTATTGCTGGGATTGATGAGGTGGGTCGCGGCGCCCTAGCTGGCCCGGTGGTTGCTGCTGCCGTCATCTTGCCTTTGGAAAACGACTTTGCCTGGCTATCGCGAGTGCGGGATAGCAAGCAACTGACCCCACGGCGGCGGGAGCAAATTTTTGAATTGATACAGCAATCACGCATAGCTACAGGCATAGGCATGGCATCCCACACCGACATTGATGCCATAGGGATCGTCAAGGCGACACGGATGGCGATGGGAAGGGCGGTACGCGAACTCACCTCCCCTCCCGATTCTCTTATCATCGATGCCCTGTCTTTGCCAGAGATTCCTTTGCCGCAGTGGGGCATAGTTCGTGGTGATCAATCGTCACTCTCAATTGCCTGTGCCTCGATCGTGGCTAAGGTGACCCGGGACCATTATATGACGGAGCTGGACCACTCCTATCCTGGCTACGGATTGGCCCGCCACAAGGGCTATGGCACCAGGCAACACTTGCTGAGTTTGCGCCGCTTGGGATCGTGCCCTATACACCGCCGGTCCTTTGCTCCGGTTCGGAGGTTGGCAAAGGGTGGATCGTAAGGCTCTGGGTACTTTGGGCGAAAAAAAGGCTGCTGAATTCCTCAGAAAAAAGAAGTACCGCATTCGGGAGACGAACTTCCGGTGCCGGGAAGGGGAAATTGATATCATTGCCCAAGACAAGGACTACCTTGTCTTTGTAGAGGTGCGCACCAGGACGGGTATTGCCTTCGGCACTCCTGAGGAATCGGTGACCCCAGCCAAAAAAGAGAAGCTAGTTTCTGTTGCCCTGACCTATCTTCAGACTCACGCGGACTCGCCGTCTTTATGGCGTTTTGACGTGGTGGCTGTAGAGGTAGACCAACAAGGCCAAGTATCCCGGATGGAACTAATTCAGAATGCCATATCTGGCTGACCGAAGCGTATGGCGATCAGCCCAGCGCCTCCGCCAGCAATGACGAAGATAGAATGCTTGGCACTCTGCTCACACGACATTGGCCTCATTGGGCACCGTAATTTTGCCAGGTGCGTTGCCCGACCACCAAAGGACTGTTACAATTAGGCACAACAAGCCGAGAGCCAGCGATGAAGGGAACACTGCATGGGATCATGGTTCTGGACCTCAGTTGGGTATTGGCAGGCCCTTTTGCTACTATGGTGCTGAATGACCTGGGAGCTGAGGTTATCAAGGTAGAGCAGCCGGGTAGGGGAGACATTGCCCGCGGCAACGGGCCCTTTATTGATGGCTTGAGTTCGTACTTCCTCAGCCTTAACCGGGGCAAAAAGAGCATTACCCTGAACCTGGCTCAGGAACAGGGAAAAGACATCTTCTTAAAGCTTGTCCAGCAGGCTGACGTGGTAGTGGAAAACTTTGTCCCTGGTACCATGAAGCGCCTGGGGCTGGACTACGACGTACTGCATCAGCAGAATCCGCGGCTGGTCTATGCTGCCTGTTCCGGCTTCGGCCAGACCGGACCTTATGCTCAAAAGCCAGCGCTGGACGTCATTATCCAGGCGATGGGCGGCATCATGAGCATCACCGGAGAGCCGAGCGGCCCACCCGTAAGGCCCGGCGTCTCTTTGGGAGATATCGCCGCCGGCCTTTTCTTGTGTATTGGCATCCTGGCAGCACTCCAAGAACGCATCAAGAGCGGCCAAGGACAGATGGTGGACATAGCCATGTTGGACTGCCAGGCAGCCATCATGGAGAATGCCTTTGCCCGCTATTTTGCCACGGGTGAAGTACCAGGCCCCTTGGGCACCCGCCACCCCGTATTCACCCCTTTCCAGGTTTTCCCCACCAGGGACGGCCATGTAGCCGTGGCTATAACCGGGGAGCAGTGGCCCCTCTTTTGTGCCACCATCGACCGCCTGGATATCATGGATGACCCCAGGTTTGGGGACGGTTATCTCCGTAGCCAACGCTACGATGAACTGGAGCCTTTTCTCAACCAGTCTTTCAAAACAAAGACCACCTGGGAATGGTTGACCGATTTCGAGGCAGTAGGCATACCGTGTGGCCCTATCAATACCATAGACAAAGTGGCTCAGGACTCTCAGATCGCCGCCCGCCAGATGATCGTCGACCTGGCGCATTCAGGGAATAAGCCACTCAAGGTGATCAACACCCCTGTCAAGCTATCCCGCACCCCCGGTCTGGTTGATCGGCCCAGTCCCGATTTGGGAGAGCACACCGAGGAGGTGCTCAGCACCCTTTTGGGACTGACCCAGGAGCAAATCCTGGAGCTAAGGCAATCCGGTGTGATTTAGCCTGCTGCCCAGGTGTTGGGCCTCGCCCTTCTAATGTAATAATGCTTCATTGCTGCCGCAGGCTGAGAAGTGGTCTATGCCAGCTCCGACAGGGAGAGGAAAGGAGTTGAAAGGAGCCAAAATGGGTGCCTCCACCGAGAAAATCTCAGGTAACATTGTAGATGTGCTAGACTCCACCGTCTATCCTGGCACGCTCGAAATCCGCAACGGCAGAATTGCACGCATTGCCAAAGACAAAAAGGGGTACGAGACCTTTATTCTTCCCGGCCTTGTGGATTCCCACATCCACATTGAAAGCTCCATGCTGGTGCCGTCCGAGTTTGCCAGATTGGCGGTAATACATGGCACCGTGGCCGTGGTGTCCGACCCCCATGAAATTGCCAATGTGTTGGGCATCGATGGCGTGAATTATATGATAAAGAATGGGAAGGCTGTCCCTTTTAAGTTCTATTTTGGGGCCCCTTCGTGCGTCCCGGCAACCCCCTTTGAGACCTCCGGAGCCGAGATTGGAGCGAAACAAATAGATCGGTTGTTGAAGAGGAAGGACATCAATTACCTGAGCGAAATGATGAACTTCCCCGGGGTGCTGAATGACGACCCAGGCGTTATGGCTAAGATCAGGCTGGCAAAAAAATATGGGAAACCAATCGACGGGCATGCGCCAGGACTGCGGGGTAAAGACCTGGGAAAATATGTGGCCGCTGGAATATCCACTGATCATGAAGCACTGGGAAAAGAGGAGGCGCTGGAGAAACTCAAACTGGGGATGAAGATCATCATCAGGGAAGGGTCGGCAGCCAAGGACTTCGATACCTTCATTGGTCTGGTGGAAGACTACCCTGACCAGTGCATGTTTTGCAGCGATGACAGGCATCCCGACGATCTGGTGCTGGGCCATATCAATGAACTGGTAAAAAGAGCGCTGAGGCTGGGTATTGACAGGATGAAGGTGCTGAGATGTGCCTGCGTCAATCCGGTACGCCACTATGGGCTGGAGGTGGGGTTGTTGCAAGAAGGTTGCCACGCTGATTTCATAGAGATAGACAACCTCACCGACTTCGACGTTCTGAGGACGTTTATCAATGGCGAGCTGGTGGCGGAGAGGGGCAAGACCTTGCTGCCCAGAGTAGCGGCAGGCGTGGTGAACAAGTTTGAAGCAAGGGAAAAACAGGTGTCTGACTTTTTCGTCAGGAAGGCGGGAGCGAGAATCCGTGTTATTGGGGCTGTCGACGGTCAGTTGGTTACCAACAGACTTAGTATGGCCCCCAAAATCTCTGATGACAACGTTGTCTCTGATACGGAGAGGGACCTTCTGAAGATGGCAGTGGTCAACCGCTACCAGGGCGCTCTGCCTGCTGTCGGTTTTGCCACGGGTTTTGGTATAAAGAAGGGGGCGATCGCCTCTTCGGTGGCTCATGATTCTCACAATATCATAGCTGTGGGGGCGACGGACGGGGCCATCTGCCAGGCAGTCAACCTGGTGATAGAGCATCAAGGCGGCATGGCTGTTGTCTCTGACGACGTCAGGAAAATCCTCCCGTTACCTGTAGCTGGAATCATGAGCAACGAGGATGGTTTTCAGGTGGCACGTCAATATTCGGAGATCGACAGACTGGCCAAGCAACTGGGATCAAGCCTCAAGGCTCCTTTTATGACCCTCTCATTCATGGCCCTGCCGGTAATTCCGAAGTTAAAGCTGAGCGACAAGGGTTTGTTTGACGGGGAGAAGTTTGAGCTGATAAGCCTTTTTGAATAGGCTTGAATTGGTTCAAGGTCAGGTTGTCACTATACTTGACCCACCGACGAGAGAGAACTCATGCCTGTTCTTTATGTTGTGGCCACTCCCATCGGGAATCTGGAGGACGTTACTCTTCGTGCTCTGCGCGTTCTGAAAGAGGTGGAGCTCATTGCCGCCGAGGATACACGCAAGACGAAGCGCTTGCTCGCTACCTACCAAATCAAAACTCGCCTGACGAGCTACCATGAATATAGCGGGCAGGCGAAGCTGGCCTACCTTCTGAACTGGCTAAAGGAAAAGGACCTGGCCCTGGTGTCAGAGGCAGGGATGCCCGGGATAAGCGATCCAGGATACGAGCTTATCGTAGCCGCCGCTGAGCGAGGTATCCCAGTAGTGCCTGTACCTGGCCCTTCGGCGGTGGTCACCGCTTTAGCGGTTTCCGCATTACCCACCCAGCAATTCATCTACCTCGGCTTTCTGCCGCGAAAGAAAGGGGAGAGGACTCGTTTGTTGAAGTCCGTGGCTTCTGAACCGCGGACTATGGTGGCTTTTGAAGCGCCGCACCGTCTGTTGAGCACACTGAATGAGCTAGCTGAGGTTCTGGAAGACAGGAAGATAGTTATCGGTCGAGAGATGACCAAGATTCATGAGGAGGTCTTCCGGGGAACAATAAGGGAGGCCGTGGAGCACTTCCAGCAGCCCAGGGGGGAGTTCACCCTGGTGATTGAAGGATACAAAGGGGCAAGAAAACCGGCCTCAGCCTCAGAGCTGGAACAGGAGCTTCGTCGCCTGCACCAACGAGGCATCACCGCCAGGGATGCCATATCCCAATTGGCGCTGACCACAGGTCTATCAAAGAAGGAACTCTACCGGGCCTGGCTTGAACTGAAAAGGTCTGAGTAAGCGCTATTAGATTCTTCGCTGCCCCTTCCCCTTGACCTGCTGAAGAGGAGGGGCTTCAACTCAGAATGACAGTAAGCGAAGGGCTCGCAATGACATGGTGGATTGCTAAACATCCTCGCAAACAGGGACGCCAAGAGTTTCGACACCGGAAGCGACCCTAAAGCAGCTATTTACAGCCAAAGGAAGAAAGGGTAACATTGACGAAAAGCTGTTTGAGCAAAACTGTAACCGATGCTTCAAAGAAGGAGATTATGAATGAAAACAAGGATGACTGAGCTATTCGGGATAAAACACCCTATTATGCTGTCCGGCATGAACTGGCTGACCACACCCAAGCTGGTGGCAGCCGTTTCTAATGCTGGTGGCCTTGGCAATTTAGCTACGCAGCAATACGACCCAGATAGGCTGAGAGCAGCCATCAGAGAGATCAAGAGCCTTACTGACAAACCCTTTGGTGCAAACCTTACCATGGGGGTAGGCACAGATTATTTAATACCCGTAGTCATTGAAGAGAAGGTACCCGCAGTAAACTATGCCTTAGGGAGACCTCCTGAGATTGGCGCGCTTGTCGAGGCAGTCCATGCCTATGGTGGTAAGGTTATCGGGACGGTAGCTTTCTTAAGACACGCGCTCCGTGCGGAGCAACTTGGGGTCGATATGCTGAATATCACAGGCTACGAGGCAGCAGGGCATTCAGGCAATATTGGTGCCTTGGTATTGATCCCGACCATCACCAGCGCAGTTAAGATTCCTTGCATAGGGGCGGGTGGCTATTCCGATGGCAAGAGTCTGGCAGCAGCTTTGGCATTAGGAGCTGAAGGCGTCGCCATGGGCACCAGGTTGGCGGCTACCCAAGAAGCTGAGGTTGCCGATGTTATCAAACAGACCTGGCTCAAGGCTACCGAGGAAGATACTGTGATTGACACCGCCTTTGATGGCATACCCTGCCGGGTATTGAGGAACAAGGCAGCCGAAAGAATGATGAAGAAGCATTTGCCGCTGGTAGACGCGATGTCCGCTGCCCTGTTCATGAAACGAGAGATGCAGCTCTCGTGGGCTCAGCTTATTCGAACGGCCAACGCGATAAGGAAAATGCCGATCGGCATTGGCGACAGTCAGAGGGGTTTCACCTCGTCAATTCGCATTGCCACAGGCTCCAGGCTGGTTGTCAAAGCTACGGTTGAGGGTGATGTAGAGAATGGGCTGCTGCTAATGGGACAAGGTGCTGGCAGAATACATGATATACCCACTGTTGTCGAACTGATTGAGCGGTCTGTCCGTGAAGCCGAGCAGATAGTGGAAACACTGAAGACAAGAATTGGTTCGTAGCGGGAATACCGAAGGTAACATGAAAGCATAGTGCGCCTCCCAGGCTCAGACACAATAGAGTCGAGAAATTCTAGAGGAGGGTACTGTGCACTACGTGGATCACCCCCAACCCTCTGGCCAGCTAAACTGTCCGCTCAGGGTAGTGCCGCAATCACTGCACTGGCCGGCGTACCAGTCGATAGGACAGCCGCAACGGGGGCAGCGCCATCTTTGCTCCTGCTCTGCAATCCAGGCGTCAATGCCGATATCTCGTTGTCGCCGGATATTGGCCAGCACTTCACCGTGGTGGGGAAAGCCATCATTATTGAAATCGATGAGTTGCTGGCAGGGAGAGTCAGCACACTGGTAACAGTTTGACAACCCTTTCTCAAGGGCACAGGCCCGGAGCCCGCAAATGCGGCATGGAAAGGCGACTATCTCTGAGAGACAGCCCTCGCAAGCGACATCCTTGATCCCCAGTTTTTGTCCTTCCAGTGCGGAGAGGTCAATGTCTTCCCCCGACGGAGACATACTGCGGGCCATCTTCGCAATCCCTTCAGGTAACGTCTTAGCAATCTGCTCTAGTGACTCGGAATCGCCCCGTTTATTGGCGCAGTACATTACGCACGCGCCGCAGTACAGCCCACATGGCGCAACCAGATTCCGCCTTTTCTCACCTGTCATCGGAAACTCCTTTCCTCAAACCTGGAGGCCATCCCTAGAAGCAGGATTCGCTCTGTTGTCTACCAACACATCATACAAAATGTCCCAAATCTCCCCATCAACACCTTTAGAGAGCAGGAGCTTGAATCCCTTCACACCTGAGCAAGAGAGCAAAGAGCAAAAGGCTAAAGAGTGCAAAGGATTTATGAGATTTCAAGGGCACCCTCAGGTTTTCTGGGCAGAACTGTAGAGCACGTTCTCAGACATCTCAGTCCTTCCAGCACATTCGCAGACCTGATCTGGATGAATTCGTGATTCAGGGGTCAGTGTAAACCGGCTCACGCTTCTCGACGAAGGTAGCCTTGATTGCCTCCATAGCGTCGTCCGTGAACCCGCATATAATCTGTGTCCGGTTCTCTAACTTTGTCGCGTCTAGAAGGCTCCCTGCGTCGATGTTAGCATTGAATACCTCTTTCGTCATTCTGAGAGAGAAGGGGGAGATCTTCAGAAGCTCTCGCGCCAAGCTCTCCGTGGCCTCATCTAGTTTGTCGTCGGGGACAACCTGAGAGACCAGGCCGATACGTTCTGCAGTGGCAGCATCAATAAAGCGAGATGTGAACATGTAGAGAGCAGCGCGTGATGCGCCGATGAGTCGCGGCAGAAAGTAGGACATGCCCACGTCACCTGCCGACATGCCGAGGCGTGGAGCGCCGATGTTGAACCGGGCTGTCTCACTGGCCAGGCGGATGTCGCTGGCCAGAGCGAGGGCGAAGCCGCCGCCAATTGCGTGGCCGCGGACCGCGCAGATGATGGGCTGGGGAGCGTGGCGCATTCTAAGCGGAATGTCGGCCAGCTTTCTCTGGATCATGAAGCCGCGGGGACGCATACGCATGGGAACCGCTGCGTCGCCTCCCATGCCGCCTTCGAACCCGGGGGTATTCTTCAGATCCAAGCCAACGCAGAAGTCTCGGCCCACACCGCGGATGACCACAACCCTCACGTCCAGATTGTCGTCCAGAGACCCGAAGAAATCGCGCAAATCCAGCAGCGCTTGCCAGGACAAGGCATTATGCTGTTCTGGCCGATTCAGTGTGAGCCAGCCTATGTGGTCGCGTAGTTCGAATTGCAGCGTTTCGTAACTCATACTGTCCTCCTTTGTAGCCGACTGCTAGCCCTCAACAGTGATCCCAATCTGCACTAGTCAACTTTTGTCGGCTGCCGCATCCTTTAACCATCAGTATATCGGCTCTTCTGATGATCTGCAAAGGCCTACCTTATCGCTCCTTGAACCACAGAACAAGGTGTGATAGAATGAGCGCCATTGGAAACGGGTCAATTACAGCCAGGCTCAATTAATAAAGGAAGTTTTGAAATCGACGCCTGCGCTGCAAATCTGCCTGGCGGGAGGAAACATCCCGGTCTTTGTTCAATGGTGGGAAAGAGGCTGGATGAGGAAGCGCGAAGAAGAAATAATCAAAGTCTACAAGGTGCCTAAGCTCACTAACCCTTCCTTAGTGGCCGCCTGGCCAGGTATCGCCAATGTAGCCCTTACGGCAGCCAGCTATATAAGTGACAGCCTGAAAGCCAAGGAATTTGCCGAGGTTCAATCTCTGTCCTTCTTTGACCTCAATGGGGCTCTCATCGAGAAGAACTTAGTGCAAGCGCCGAGGTTCCCCGAGAGTAAATTCTACTACTGGAAAAGGAACAAAGCCGGGGGTGACCTTATCTTCTTCATCGGGGAGGCACAACCCGTCTCCAGAAGCTATGAATTCGCCAACAAGATCCTGGACTTCGTTCAGAAATTTGGAGTTACCCGGGTATATACGCTGGCCGCAGCCATCGTCCCTCAATTTGCAGACAAGCCGCGGGTATGGGCAGCAGCTACAGACAACGAACTGCTGAGCGATCTGGAGAGTAACGGCCTGGTCCTAAAGGGCAACTTCTACGTTGCCGGTATG
>JBGOXA010000109.1:0-6184 GCA_041478915.1 Dehalococcoidia bacterium | reverse complement strand
CTGGTGAGAACAAAGCTCTAGACTATCCTTAGAACCTCGCTTCTTGGGCTGGCCTGAGCCACCCCAGATCCCTGACTCAGCAGGACCTCGGCCTCTCGCAGCTTCCCAATGATCTGTTCCGGTTTGACCCCTTTCCTGCGCATTCACCAACCCCCTTTTAGTTAATCGCCAGTCTAACACGCGAACTGGCTCAGTTTTTTGGGGGGCAGGTCAAAGAGATTCTAAAAGCCCGCGACTCTAACTCTGTAAGTGGCACCATTTTGGGGGGCAGGTCAAAGGATAAGGTGCTATACTTGTACCACAGTATGCGTTATAGTCTCCAACGGAATTCAGAAGATGCAACCCTATATCGGTATATGTGAGTACATGTCAAAAAGGGAGGGAGTTGGAACTAACAAATTAGTAAGTCGAGTTTGGCCGGTTTCTCAATTGTTAATTTGTGGGAGGTAAATTTCATAGAATGATCGGTGTTACATCATATTCAGCTTATATACCCTGGTATCGGTTGAGCAAGGCCAAAATGGGAGAGGCAACCAGCTTCCTGCTGAATTTTCCAACGCCGGGCGAAAGGTCGGTAGCCAATCAAAATGAAGACTGTGTGACTATGGCTACAGCTGCAAGCATTTACTGTTTGGATGGAGAGGACAGGAGCAAAGTGGACGGCCTGTATTTTGCCACCAGCTCTCCAGCATACCTGGTCAGACAACAGGCCAGCATAGTATCGACTGCCCTTGATCTGAAAGAGGAAATCCGCGTTGCGGATTTCGCCTCCGGCAGCAAGGCCGGGACTACGGCTTTAGTGAATGCTTTCGATGCCGTCAAGGCCGGCTCTATGAACAATGTGCTGATCTCCGCGGCTGATTGCAGGGTAGTTAAGCCGGGCAATCCGCAGGAATACGTGTACGGTGACGGCGCCGCCGCGTTTATAATCGGCAAAGATGATGTTGTTGCGGAACTGGAAGCCACTTATTCATTGTCAGTTGATTTCGTCGACCGCTGGCGCGCTGTTTATGAAAAATTCGAGCATGCCTGGGAAGACAGGTGGATTCGCGACGAGGGCTATGAAAAACTGATTCCCCGGGCTATCAACGGAATGCTCAAACAACAGAATCTTGCCATGAAAGACATAGCCAAGCTGGTCTTCTGCTATCCAATTGCTAGGTTGCATGCAGCGCTCGCCAAGAAAATGGGCGCCGAACCGGCGCAGGTACAGGATAACCTGATGGACAAGGTGGGAGATACCTGTGCGGCCTATCCGCTCATGATGCTGGTGGGAGCGCTGGAAGAGGCCAAAGCGGGAGATAGAATCTTGGTTTCCAGCTATGGACAGGGCGCGGATGTGCTGCTGTTCAAAGTAACTGATAAAATCAGCAAGATGAAGGATAAGTGGGGTATAAAGAAGAACCTGGCACGCAGGAAGGACCTGGAAAGCTGGGAGAGATTTGCGTCTATGCGTGGCTCAGTTAACTTCTACCTGGGCCCGCGCGAGGGAGAATACGGTTTCACTTCTTACTCGATGGCATGGAGGGAGAGAAAAGAGCTAGCCAAACTCTATGGCTTTAAGTGCAAGAAATGCGGCACCGTGCAGTTCCCGCCCAGGAGAATCTGCGTAAATCCCAAATGTATAGCAATTGATGAAATGGAAGATTACAGGTTCTCCACCAGGACGGGCAAGGTTTTCTCTTATATGGTTGATAATAATGTCGCAGTCCCGATGCCTCCAGTAATAGCTGCCCACATCAACTTCGATGGCGGTGGCAGGATGAACCTGCAGCTCGTTGATGTTGATCCCAATGATGTCAAGATAGGCATGCCTGTTGAAATGACATACCGACGCAAGCAGGTCGATACCGTACGCGGAGTCAGCATCTACTACTGGTGCGCAACCCCTGTTCGACAGTAGTAAGATCATCGAACGAATAACGGAGGAAACATTAGAAATGGCAGATGGAATAAAAGATAAAGTTGCAATCATAGGTGTTGGATGCAGCAAGTTCGGAGAGAGATGGGATGCCTCTGGTAGTGATCTTTTAGTGGAGGCTTTCAAAGAAGCTATTGAGGATGCAGGTATTAAACCTAATGATATTCAGGCGGCCTTCGGGGGTACCGCCATGCCTGAGACGCATATCGGACCATCCGGCACTCCGCTTGCCGAGACTCTCAGGTTACCTTTTGTCCCGTTCAGCAGGAATGAGAACCTCTGCTGTACCGGAGCCGATACTATTAGGTACGCCTCTTACGCGGTCGCAGCCGGTGCCGTTGATATAGCCCTGGCCATCGGTGTGGAGAAGTTGAAGGATGTAGGTACGCCCGGACTTCCTGTAGGTGGTGTTACCACCCCACCCAAGGGCACTCTTCGAGTTCCCATAACGAGTGGTGGGCCCGGCAACTTCGCGCTTCTGGCAACAGCCTACTTCGCGAAGTATGGCCTGGAATTCAAAGTAGGCAAAGAGATGCTGGCCCGTATCTCTGCCAAAAGCCACTATAACGGATCTTTGAATCCAAGGGCACATCTGCGCAGAGCTGTAACAGTTGAGGAGATTATGGCCGCTCCCATTATTGCCTGGCCGCTGGGCCTGTTCGATTGCTGCGGCGTCAGCGATGGCTGCGCGGCCGCTATCGTTGTTCGAGCGGCTGAAGCCAAGCACTACCGGAAGGATCCAATATACATCAAGTCATTGCAGATTTGCTCTACTTCTGGTGAGCCGGAGGAGTGGAGTGACTCCCCGTGGGACGCCACTTACATCGAGATGAACCGGCAGGCTGCAGCAAGGGCTTACAAGGAAGCGGGTGTGAAGAATCCTCGCGAAGAGATCAGCTTCGCGGAAGTTCATGACTGCTTTTCGATTACAGAAGCTATTGTCATGGAAGACCTCGGTTTCAGCCCCAAGGGCAAGGTGAAGGACGATGTCTTTGGCGGGCGATTCAACCATGACGGTGCCCAGCCGATCAATATCAGCGGTGGGTTGAAGTCATTTGGGCATCCGATCGGAGCCACAGGTCTCAGAATGATTTATGAATTGGTTACGCAGTTCCAGGGCAGAGCTCAATCACCGGAACGCCAGATAAAGGATCCCAAACTGGGCCTTACACATAACCTGGGCGATGCCCCCCCACGCTCGGTGGTCGCTGTCACTATCATGGGCAAAGAACTCGGATAAAATAGAACATCCGGACAGTCTTTCTGCTGGCGGAGCCTTCAGAATCTACAGCAATTATCTGACTTTCCCGAGCGACGCCGATCTGGCGATTACCAAGACCGACCTTTCCGACCCGGTGGTTGTCGGTGCCCAAGTGCAATACACTTTGACGGTGACCAAATATGGGCCTTCGGATGCTACTGGTGTAGTGGTCACTGACAATCTGCCTCTGGCGGATATCGCCTCTATCACCCTGGGCACACCCAGCCAGGGGAACGCCAGCGAATTGGGTGGAGTAGTTACCTGGAACGTGGGCAATCTGGGCGCGGGCAGCAGCGCCCAACTGACCATCACGGTGCAGGTGAAATCCTCCACTCCACCTTACACGGTAATCGTCAACAAGGCGGCAGTGACGGGCGACCAGTACGACCCCGATCTGACCAACAATGGGGCTGCTGAGGAGACCAAAGTCATACCACTCACGTCGCGTGTTCCAGGCATCTCCCTTTGGGGTGGTGTAGCCTTGGCAGTGCTGTTCTCTGGCACGTTGATCTGGTTGGTGCGCAGAAAGCTGATCACCGCAGGGCGGGGGCGCCAAAGCGGCATAACCTGGCAGCAGTCCGAAGATAGTCTCGGGCAGGATGATTGGGGCTGGCCCTCTTCAGAGGGCCAGCCCCTTTATAGTCCCTGAGTGCTATATCATACGTCAGGCACTGCGTTGTGAAGAACCTCTCCGCATCGCCTGCCGCTCCATATACAAGTGCTTTAGCGCTCCAGAAGGGGATGCCTCTGGGGACACGCCACCACATGGGTGACCTGCTCCGAAAGGACCACCTTCCGATTAGGCCATCAGATTGGATGACAAAGTCCTCTGGGATATCGGCCTCCAGCTTTCGAGGCCATCCAGCCAGATTTAGTAGGGGCAACTCTAACTTTCTAAGTGGTACACTAACTGGGGACTGGTCACAGAAAACCTTGCTGCGGAGGCAAAGGTGCAGAAAAGGATAAAGTGACATTGCACATCAGCCCATTTTGTTTAGCGTCCAATATTGGATTATTGACTAACAGCAGACGCCTACCCCAGATGCAACGACCTCGCAGTTGCTGTATGGATTGCTACCACTAGGTAAAGATATACTGCCTTCTTTATCCCCCTGCAAGGGACGAGACGTTGGCTTTTTGGCCGTTAGTTGCCCCCCAGGCGTCATCCCTATAGAATAGGCCGTGGCCAAGTCAGTATCCCTTTTGACAGAGGGACTGTGGCAAAGAGCTGACTGGGGGGGCGAGGCTCCACGATGCGGCAATCTCGAAGATGTGACGTGCCAGCACGGGGCGACCATGGCAAGCCACGGCGGAGTGGCGGCGATAGCTTCTCCCAGTGCCAAATGAATGAAAGGGGTCTATGATGTCAGACACCACCCACTCGCTCGAATACATTTTCCACCCCCGTTCGGTAGCAGTCTGTGGAGCTTTCAATCATCCATTCCGTTGGTGGCTAAAAGAGTATTACATCGACCCCCTTGTCCAGGGTGGTTATGAGGGCTCGCTGTATCTGGTGGATCCCAGGGGTGGAGAGATCGATGGCCTGCCTATCTACGTTAGTCTGCGCGATATCCCCGGCCCGGTGGATCACGCCATTTGCTGTATCTCCGGTTTGAAAGTCCCCAGTTTGATGGAAGAATGCGGTGACATCGGGGTCAAGGTGGTTCAGATATTCACCGCAGGATTTGCCGAGACCGGGGAGCCGGAGGGCATTGCGCTACAAGAGAGGCTGGTGGAGATCGCCCGCGCCAGCGGCATGCGTATTATCGGTCCCAATTGCATGGGCCTTTACTATCCCCAAGGCGGGCTGAGCTTCTGCGCCGACTTCCCTACGGAGCCGGGGCCCGTCGGGCTCCTTTGCCAGAGTGGCGGCAACACCACCTACATCGTCCGCCTAGCTGTCGATCGGGGTCTCCGTTTCAACAAAGTTGTCAGCTATGGCAACGCCTGCGACGTCAACGAGTGCGATCTACTGGAGTATATGGCCGCTGACCCGGAGACAAGGGTTATCGCTGCTTATATCGAGGGCACCAGGGACGGGGCACGATTTCTTCGGGCGCTGACCAGTGCGGCCTCCGCTAAGCCTGTGGTTGTGTTTAAGGGCGGGTACACCGAGGGTGGAGGCCGGGCCACCGCTTCTCACACGGGTGCTCTGGCTGGTTCCGACGCGGCTTGGGACGGGCTATTGAAGCAGGCTGGCGCCATCAGAGTATATAGCGTGGAGGAGATGGTGGACATGCTGATGGCACTGCTGCGCATGAAACCGCCTCTCGGACCCAACGTGTGCGGTGTGGGCAACGGTGGCGGTTCCAGTGTCCTAGCCACCGACGAGTGCGAGAAGGCAGGACTGCAGATGATTCCCATACCGGCAGAGACAAGAGAGAGGCTGAAGGCCTTCATCCCATTGTCCGGCAGCATGCTTCGCAACCCTATCGATGGCGGGTTCCTTATCGTGATTCACAACAATGGGACCTTCAATGGGCAGCCCGTGCTGAGCTGGGAGGAGGCCGTAAAGGCAGTAAAGGTGAAGCCAGGGGATCGGGCCTGGGGGGATTTTCTGGATATAATTGAAGGCTGGCAAGAGCTGGACCTGGTGCTGTTCCACTATTCCGTGGACATAAATCCCATTACCATCACTGAATGGCGGATTGGGACCGCGGTGGGCCTAATGGTAGCTGGTGCCAAGGCGTGTCGACTTCCCAAGGCCATTGTTGTTCAGATGTTGGCCAATGAGGGCTCAGTGCGAGGTGTCCAGGGGGCCCTCCGGCTGTGTAAGGAAGCCGGCCTGCCCGTGTTCCTTTCAGTGCGGGGAGCAGCACGGGCCATCCGTAGGCTGATCGATTACAACCGCGAACACCCTGGGATGGTGGCAAAATTGCAGAACCTGGAAGCATAACGCTATCAGGCCACCCGGCCTCTTCTCTCCACCATGCTGCGCACTATGTATCGCAACGTTACTGTCAGCAGAAGTGGGACTCTTGACACAGGTTGTCTGCTAGCAG
>JBGOXA010000119.1:0-5798 GCA_041478915.1 Dehalococcoidia bacterium | reverse complement strand
TCACGCCCTTTCCGCCGGGGTGATCTGCGTAGTAGTCAGGATACTCGTCAACCACTAACTTCAAAAGGGTATGTTCCTCCATATATCTGATCATCTGTGGGCCATTGTCCAGATAAGCGGCTAAGTTCTCCTCGTCATGGCGTCCCAGGCTGAGACCGCGGACATACGTTAGAGCCTCCTCGCGAGAATCTGCCAGGCCCATCTCCAGCATATGATGGTTGAACGGTATCCAGATGACGCCTCCTGAAATGGCCGTAGCTCCGCCGATGACATCTGCCTTCTCCAGTACTACAGTCCTCAGACCCAGATCGTGGCCTACGATAGCGGCCGTGAGTCCGCCACTGCTTGATCCAGCGCACACCAGGTCAACCTCCATGTCCCACTTACCAGGAACATCAAGCTGCTTAACCATTGTTCAAACCTCCAAGAGAAGTTATAGCCATCTTCCAGTTGCGATTCATGTCTTCCTCTTCTTGTTTGGTAGCCCAGATATGTCTTCAAGTTGCTTGAAGCACTTTCTTCATCATGTCACCCTCGGTATCTATTTGGGCGCCTTTGACAAGTCCTGCCAAGCCTTCGAGTTGAACCTTATGTGACCGTCTCTTGAACAAGGAAGGCGACAATCTTACTGGTGTCCACGAACTTCTCCAACTCGTCGCGTATGACTTTGCCTGCCTCCGAGCTATAGAGTTTTACGTTTGCCTTGAATCCGTCCATGTCTTCAAACCAAACCTCAGTAACACAATCGAAATCCGGTTCTCCACCGGCTAGAGGACTGATGATATGGTTCCGTACGTATCTCTTGATGCTCGGGGAAGACGTCAACATTAGTGGCGCGAAGACTTCCTCATAGTGCCTTGAGAACGCCTCTCGCGAAAGATTTTGCTTCCTCTTGATTAGCTCTATTTGTTTGATCATCTTGCTTATCTCCTACCTTCGGATTCCTGATCTGCTCACCAAAGCTCTGATCCTGGAGTTACGTTGCAATGGAAATCACGGCGATAGCTATTTGCCACCACGGGCCACGTGCCGACCAGCGACATACCCAAGAATCATACTGCTACCCTGGGCGGAGCCAGACTCGTAGTGGTGGCCCGAAGACAGCATTGCTGTCGTGGTTCCAGCAGCGTACAGGCCCGGTATGACTTCCCCGCGGACATCCATGACCTGAGCATTGCCGTTGACTACCAGTCCCCCCAGGGTGCCCTGTGTACCCATGGGAAGCTGCAATCCATAGAAGGGCGGCTTATCCAGGGGGCCCAGAGCGGGATTGCCCTTATGGTCTGGGAACATGGGGGCGACGCGAATGCCCCACCAGAGGTCATGAGAGGCCTCCCCACGGTGAAAGTCGGGGTCGCGGCCCTCCCGGGCGAAGGTGTTGAACCGCTCTACCGTCTCCACTAGATTACTTGAGGGGATGCCTAGCTGCTCAGCTAGCCCCGAGACGGTATCATCTCGATGCAGCCATTCAGCTGTCTGTGTGCCTCGGCGGACATTGCCTATGGCTACACGATCTTTGAAGTATTGATCACATATCCAAAATACGGGGGCGTTAGCTAGTTCTGGTCTGGCAGGGTCATACGAGACGAAGGCATCCCTTATCGCTGGCCAGAATGCGTCATTGCAGCAGCGCTTGCCGTGGCGGTTTACCAGGATGACACCGGGAACGCCATAAGTGGTGCCGCGGTAGAACGGCTTGCTATCGATCTCCTCACCAGGGATACGCAACATAACTTGAAATATGCCAAGATCCATGAGAGCGACGGCTGCACCCACCTCCATTCCCATTATGTGACCATCGCCCTCATTGGGGTATGGAGTCATGCCAGGGGCAAAGGGGATGTTTATGGACCTCTTCCACATCCTCTCGTTCCACTCGAAGCCTCCGGTAGTCAGCAGAATCCCCTTCTTGCCTTTGATGAAAAAGTCCCGTCCCTCGCGCTCGGCGCGTACACCTATGACTCTACCATCCCGGACTATCAACTGCCTGGCACGAGTATTGGCAAGTATGTTAATACCCCGATCAAGACAGGCCAATACCAGAGGCCCAGTAAGGCCCCTTCCCTCAGCCCAAAAATCACGTTTCCCCAGATAGTATACGACAGGGTCAGGCCGCACGTTACGGAGCAAAGGATGCGTCTTTTCTGCCTCTGCCATCACCTGGGGCATAAGTTGTGGGTCCGGTATCAACTTGCGACCTTTGAACTGCTGTTCCTTCCTGCCCTTTCCGCCAGGGGAGTCTGCGTAGAGGTCAGGGAATGCAGCCACTGCCATCCTCAGCGGAGTACGTTCCTCTATGTAGCGGAGCATCTGGGGGCCATTGTCCAAGTAAGCGGCCAAATTCTCTTCCTCGTGGCGCCCCAGGCTGAGACCGCGTATGTACATTAGAGCCTCCTCCCGAGAATCCGCCAAGCCCATCTCTGCCATATGATGATTGCATGGTACCCAGATTGCGCCTCCTGAGATAGCCGTAGCTCCACCCAAGACATCCGCCTTTTCAAGTACCACAGTACCGAGACCCAGATCGTGGCCTACGATGGCGGCCACAAGTCCGCCACTGCTTGATCCAACGCATACCAGATCAAGCTCCATATCCCATTTCTCAGGCACACCAACCTGCTTAACCATCATTCACACCTCCGACTGTTTGACTTTGTGATCGCTGAGAGCTATGCTGCAGCAGCAGCCAGCGCCTATGCGCAGCCCAGCTTTCAGTGGTAAGCGAGGTCCCCTACGGGAAAAGCGGCTTCTCTGCGAGCACGGCCAGCCCCTGCTGGCGCAACCTCTCCAGAAATACCCTCAATTGCGAGCGCTCCTCCGGCGAGAGGCATCCTAAGATCTTGGCAATGACCACTCTTTGCTGGTTCTGCCGACGGTATACTTCTGCCCCCTTCTGAGTCAACTCTGCCAAAACCTGTCGCCTCCCTTGCGTGTTCCTAGTGCACTTCACCAGCCCCTGCTTCTCCATGCGATTCAGCAATCCGGATATTGTATGGGGCTTGCGGTACATCCATCTCGATATCTCAGCCGGCGTCGCAGGCACTCCAGCCCTCTTCAAGAGTTTGACGATGTGCATGAGCCAAACCTGTACGGAAGATAGGCCCAGCGGTCTCAGTTCATCTCCCCTTGCTCTGAACATCACATCGTTCAACTGCATCAGTAGCCCCCAGAGCTCGTATTCTTCCCGACTAGTTTCGTTGCTCGGCCATCGCCCTTGTGATGCCATCATGAACCTCCCCTTCGCTAGTCCAACTTCAGTACCTGACTAAGAACGCCTTCTCAAAGCCAAGCAGATTAGGTCCGGCCTAGCCTTCCTGCTTCAGGGCATACCGCAGTGACCGTTTCGCCCACCTCGGTTGACAGTCGCCGAGGGCTTTGATAGAATGTCAGCATATGTGTGCACATATACGAGCACACCTCGATCATTATATCGGTACCATCGCCAAAAGGCAACTAGCGGTTCACATTATGGCGCGACCAAGCGGCAAGTGGAATAACCGCCGCCAACTGGCGCGCACTTTTAGGCGCGGAGGCACACCATGGATGTATCAGGCTATCAACTACCGGAGGAACTCAAGATGCTTCAGACCGCAGTGCGAAAGTTTATCGCAGAGGAGATTGTGCCTCTGGAACAGCGGCTGGACCCTGAGGCCATCGATCTGACCCAAGCGGACTATGATAGGCTTTCCAAGAAAGTGAAGGAGGCAGGGATGTGGTGCATGGGAGAGCCTGCGGAGTACGGCGGTGGCGGATTGGGTTGCTTTGCCATGACTGTGTTAGCCGAGGAGATGGCGCAACATCGGAACGGGCTGTACAGACCTGGCTATGGTGTCTTTGGCCCCTCCGGGTATACTGCTCCCGGCATCCCTCCTATCATATATGAGGGGACAACGGAACAGATTGAGAAATACGCCGTACGCACGATCCGAGAAGGGCACACGGCCTTCTTTGCGCTAACCGAGCCCAGTGGTGGGTCCGATCCGGCTCGATCTGTCCAAACAAGAGCAGTAAAGGGCGGTGATGGCTGGATTATCAATGGCACCAAAAGCTTCATCACGGGGGCAGACACGGCAGCCTGGGGTGTAGTCTTCGGCCGCACCGCCCCCTATGAAAAGGGCAAAGTTGGCCTGACCGCCTTCATTGTCGAGAAGGGGATGCCTGGTTTCAGCACCAGGCTCGTCCCTGTAATAAGGCCGTGGTATCCTTGTGAGGTAACATTTGAGGACTGCAGGGTGCCCTCGGGAAATGTGCTGGGCAAAGTGGGTGAAGGCTTCGAACTGGCAGCGAGGTGCATGGGCAAGGGCAGATGCACCTACTCAGCCGCCAATTTGGGTGTAGCGGTAGCCGCACAGCGACTGGCAGTAGAATACGCCAAGCAGAGGGTGGTCTTTGGCGATCCCCTGAGCCGCAAGCAGGCCATACAGTGGATGTTGGCTGATGACGATGTGGAGATCCGAGCTGCTCGATGGCTCATCTGGGAGGCAGCTTGGAAGGTAGAGCGTGGTGAGGAACACCGCCATGAAGTCTCCGTAGCCAAGCTCTATTCCAGCGAGGTGCTAGGTCGTGTAGTGGACAGAGCCGTCCAGATTCATGGTGGCTACGGAGTGTCAAAGGAACTTCCCCTGGAGCGGTGGTACCGTGAAGCAAGGATTAGAAGAATTGGGGAAGGCCCCTCTGAGGTACACCGGATGGTCATTTCCAGAGACCTGCTGAGAGGCTAGGAAGGCAGGACTCTCATGGTCAAGGTAAGGGTAAGGCTAGGCTCAGGTGGGCGGCGCTCGAAGAGTGAGAAAGGAGATGCACGATATGCACAGCATGTACTGGGAGGAGTTTGAGGTTGGAGGCAAGTTCGTGACTAAAGGAAGGACAATAACCGAAGCTGATGCAGCCAACTACTTCGGGCTGACGGGGATCTATCTTCCGCTTTTTGTGGATGAGGAGTATGCCAAGACAACCGTATTTGGCTTCAGGGTTGTTCCCGGCCCTTTGACTTTCATAATCTCGCTTGGGCTATGGATACAGCTAGGGCTGTGGGATAAGACGGGGATGGCCTTTTTGGGGATGGACGAGCTACGTACCCATGCGCCGGTGCGTCACGGGGATACAATTCACTGCGAGATAGAAGTGATAGGAAAGCGAGAGACAAAAAAACCAGATCGAGGCATACTGAACACCAGGCATACTACCTTCAACCAGAAGAACGAAAAGGTAATGAGCTGGCTGTGGACTAACATGGTGCAACGGCGACCTCAGGGTGGATAGGCTGATTTGACTAAGGTGATGTTCCGGAAGTGAATTGGCAAGGGGAGCGTAAGAAGCTGGCGCTGGTCTCCAATGTTGCCACAGTGATCAAGCCCAAGGCGACCATTGAATGCCTCGGGTGTCTACCTCTGAACAATCCACGGATTTGGGAGAAAAGAGGAATGCCGTCTTCTCCTAGACCTTCACTTCGGCTCTATCGGACCTCTTACCGGCTCCCCACCATAGGTATCGGCAGTACTGAGCATGTATTGCTTTTACCTCTTAAAGCTTTCCTGAAGATACCGGTCTATTTCCTCCTACGAATAGTCGATAGCACTCCAAATCTGGATACCATTTTCTCCGCCCGACGACGAACTTCGTCCACATCGTCAAAGGAGTTGGGATTGAACACGGTTCATGGTGCGCTGACAGCCTATTGTATCTGTGCTAACGAGATGATAAGTGAACCGCTAACCTAAGAAGTCTCTGGCAAGCCTCCCACGATTCGCGGCCCGTGGCTTAGAAGCCATCGTAGATTGGCTGATGGGATCGTCCCC
>JBGOXA010000248.1:0-3377 GCA_041478915.1 Dehalococcoidia bacterium | reverse complement strand
TGGTGAATACCTTCGGTGGGCTGCCTCGACGTCGCTCTGGGCCAGGTTTACATAAAGCCGGACTATTTCGAGGGTACTATGTCCCAGGATTTGCTGGAGGCTGAAAACGTCACCTCCATTTCGTACCCACATCACGGCTGCGGTGTGGCGCAGGGTATGGGGCGAACACCTTATACCTTTTATGCCGGCCTTCTCTCCGTAGTGCTTGATTATCGCCTGAACGCGTCTCGCCTTTAATGGCTCTCCAGAGTCTGTAAGAAAGAACTCTCTTGTCAGTGGCGTTGCTGGCTCGGTACGGTGGAAGTTAAGGTAGCGCAACAGCGCTTTCTGTACCCTCATCCCGTAGGGAACGACCCTTTCCTTGGCGCCCTTACCCCAAACCTTCACAAGTCTGCGCTCTAGGTTGACATCATCCAGTTTAAGGCCTGTTAGTTCAGACACCCTGATGCCTGTGTCAGAGAGCAGCAGCACGATAGCGTAGTCCCTGTAACCCTGAGAATCAGACAGGTCGATTGCCTCGATAAGTCCAGCCAGTTGCTCGGCTGAGAAAGCTGGGATCAATCTTTTGGGGGCTTTAGGTATCTTTAGCAATGAGAAGGGATTTTTGTGGATATAGCCCTCTGCCTGGGCCCAGGACCAGAAGGCACGGAGCGCCCTCAGGTAATCGTTGATGGTGGTGCTAGATAGATTGCCCTCTTGCGGTCTGGTATAGGGGTGTGAAGCAAATTTCTGGCGGCTTTGCAGGTGTAAGGTGAAACTGCGTATTTGCTCGACACCGATTTCACCGATATCGGTAGATATGCCCTGGGCTTGAAGAAAGGCCACAAGGTAGCGCACAGAACTGGTCACTATAACGATGGTTGCGGTGCTTTTTCCCTCGCTCTGGGCGCAGAGCCGGTAAATCTCAGCCAGCCGGTTGAGGTCATAGCGCCCTTCAATATTCAACACGCCTTGGACTGATTTATCGATGTCTTCAGCAATTACAGTCACTTATGTCTCCGTCTCTTACAACTTCGCGCTCTTGACGAAGTGCATCAAAATGTAAAAGGGTACGTAATCCGTCTGATGCCTGTCTCGGTTACCCGCAGGCTGCGGGTGATGGCTTTTCTTCTATACATTCTACTAATATGGTCTATCGCCAGCCCTCCTGCGTACCAATTCAAACACTTAGCTGCGGCTTATTGCCTGACTCTGGCTGCCGTTTATACATCGATAATCTGCCGCATCATCATCATCACAGCTACCTCTCTTGCACTCAATCTATACCTTGACATGCCTATCATACTTTGTTATAGTACGTGCAGTCAAGGTATAAAGCGGCAATATAAGTTCCACTAATTACCGGCAATATCGATGGAGATATACCATGAGACACTCAAAAGAAAAATTTGAGAGAGTCAAGATACTCACAGAAAAAGGATACACTCAAGAGGAGATCGAGGGGAAAACCGGGGTACCGGTTCGCACACAGAGGTATTGGAAAGAAAAAGGTTTGCTTAAGGACGTTACTTACTTGGATCAGCGGAAACAATTGGAGTACCAGTTTAGACAATTAGAGGACAAGATTAACAAACTTGAGCACAAGCTGACAGAATTAGACGTTCCTCTAAAGGGTCAACAGAAACGATTGAAGAACAGTCAGAAACGATTGCAGAGTCAGATTAGACAACTGAGAGACCAACAAAAACAATTGATAGACCAGCTAACACAATTGGTGAAAGCAAAAAAGTCAGAGGATGAATATGTTTGGACAGATATTGCTGCTGCCGACCTTATAAAAGCTCGATTCGAACCAAAGGCTATACCATGGATTATTGCTTCACTCGGTATAGCCAAACAACAGAACAACATTAGGGCACACCGATACCTCAAAAGTCTAATTGAAATCTGCGAGAAGTATCACAATATGCCAGAGGCGTGGTGTGGCCTCATCGCCGGGTTCCCCATAATTGCTGAGGATGTACAAGCTCCCAGCATGAGGGATCTGGCAGAGTTGGCTGGAGAGTTGCATCCGTACCAGGATAAGCGATTGCGTCGAGAGTACCATAGAAGGGCAGGCCCAATCGTGATGGGAATACTAGCTGAGGCTCAATCCTTCCTGCTGGATGCTGCCAATACGGTGGATACAGCAACAAATAACAGAGGTTTCCCCCTAGTTATAATGCCCCAGCAGCAACGGCCCTCTGGACTATGGCCGTTAAAGAGAAATCACAAATTCATGGGCGTTGACGAGGCGCAAGAAGCTTTGCTGAAGGGCAAGTGGAGCTACTTGGCTTATACTGATATTGATATCCGTAACTTCCCTATTGATGATACATGGGCTGGAATCCTGTTCGATGTAGTGAGCCGCCTCCCGGACCCAGACAGGCAGCGGGGGAAATTGCTTGGTAAACGCCAATTAACACAGATACTGCACAGGTGGTGTTTCACGGCGTTGGATGATTTTGTGCCGCCGATTCCTATGATTAAGAGAACAGACAGATCTGCTGAACCTGGTTTTGCGGAAGTGTATTCGCGCTGGAAGACGGAAGCCAAAAACAGACTGAGCGCAAGGAATAAGCAAGATTGGGTAATCGACCCATCAAAGTCTGCGTCAAAATGACTACTTTCTCGGAGCGCGTTTCAATTTTGTAGATTGGGAAGAATAGACAGGAAGACCCTGAAAAACGAGCGACAGCAGAGATAGCGTGCGGATTAACCTCATCTGCCACTTCGGCATTATAGTTATCTGTAGATACCCACGGGCAAAGCCCGTGGTGCTTGTCATAGAAAAGCTTTGCTTGACGCCCCTCGGGCGAACACGCATCCCTCCGAGGGCTATGCCCCTGGAACCCTGCCCTTCGGGTTAACGGAGACAGTGCCACTCTCCTCTCTTCTAGATACACTCGAAACGCTATGAGCTGTTGCTTAGGTCACGCATTCATCTGTACCCTCGCTTCTGAAGCGACGCCTTGATCCCCCCGTTTATCTGCTCTATGGTGATCCCATAGTTTTCCCAAGGGATGCGATCATTCCACCGCAGTAGCCATCGTATGCCCCTGGCCCCGATGCGATAGTAATACTGACAGGGGCGCCCGCTTTTGCCTGTCCGCGTGGTGCCCCTGGTGCGATTGCGTAGCGCAAAGCCCCATATCGCAGCCTTCGCCAGGACTTCCCTCGCAGTCAGCGGGGAGTACATAGTTATGCCAACGATCTCCTGCGAAGTAAGTCCCCTGCCAACCCCGTAAAGTTTCCAGTATTGATACAAGACAAAATAGATCATGGAGCGATACATATTGTGACGCCCCCGAAACGTCGGCGCTCCGCGCCAGTTCTTTCCCTGATACCTGGTTGAAAAGCCTCTGGAAGAAAGCATGAATCACCTTGTCGCGGCATAT
>JBGOXA010000295.1:0-2928 GCA_041478915.1 Dehalococcoidia bacterium | reverse complement strand
CGCAACTTCTCTGGCAAACAACATGTACATGTATTCGCGTGCTGCCGGCGGTATTCCTCTGTATGGCGGAATCCCAGAGGTAGGAGAAGGCTCTCTTTACACCACCTTCGCACTGCTCGTATGGGGAGCCTTGCCAGATAGGATGTATGCCGCAGCAGCGGCGTACGCCCGCCTCGGCGTCAGGACGGTAATGGGGCCAGCTTCGGGATGGACATGGGGCCGCTATTTGCCGGGCAACAGATATGATCGCAGTAAGTGGTGGGTCTACCACGGCGATGATGGCGCCAAGAGAGAAACCGAACCCATACCGGAACACTTTATTATCCCGGTAGAAACCAAAGAGGAAGCACTAACCATGATGCCACGCACCTTCTTCAGCACCTCGGAGATGAGGGAGGGGCGGGCTGCCCGGATGGACCTGCTCATTGAGCTATATCGACTCTTCTACGGGCAGCTACCTGATGACTGGCACCTTCTGGTGAGGTCACACCTGGACATACCAACAAGACACAGAATTCGTCTGGTCAAATTGCTGCAAGAGGAGCAGGGCTGGGAAACAGAAGGGGTAAAGGTGAATAGGGCCAGGAATCGAGACGGTAAGCTTCTCACCCTATCAGAGTTCAACACTAGCTACGGCATGGAACTGGGGAGATATCACTGCAGGCTTCGCAGGTTATTACCGAAACACATCAGGGATAGGAAACGGACTGGTTAGTCCTCCTCATCACCATCTTTATCCGATTTCACCAAGTCGAGTGCGCTGAAGGGGCATTTTTCAGCGCACACGCTGCAAATATCCAACCCCGGTATGGAGCGCTTACAGCTAGACCAGTCTATCACCTGCAGGTTGCCGTCGATCACCTTAAGCGCTGGTGGAACCGGATCGCGTTGAGAGAGCCGCCCACCGGAGGTAACAGTAGTAAGCGCCCTGTTACAAACGACTACGCAATCACCGCAGCCGGTACATCTTGACCTGTCTATCACGTGATCGGTGCCCTCAATACGCTGTCCCTCCCCAAAAAGCTCCTTCAGCATCCGATAAGAATCTCTGAATTCTTCCTTCAGAAGCTCAGGACAATCACTGGGTTGCTTGTTTCTACTTATGAGATCAAAGGCAAAGGCGTAACAAGTAGGGCAACCGCAGAGCTTACAGTTCGTCCGCGGTAACAGCCTGTATATCTGAAGCGGTTGAAGGTTCTTCTTAGGCAACTGTCTTCCTCACCAAGAGATCTGAGAGTGGCGTAATGTTATTCTCGGTTGGCCTGGCTATGACTTCTATTCGCTTAAGGTTAGGCAAGCGTGAGCGCGATGGATCATAGCTTGCCAGCCGGTTGGAGTACAAACTGGCCGGCATGAGTGCCGTGCCTTCTTCACAAGCAGGGTCGGACTTGGTCTTCGCGACGATATCGCCTGCTTCACTGCCAAGCTCAACCAAATCGCCATCACCCAGACCGAGGTTCTTCAAATCAACGGGCGACAATCGAACCATTGCTGACTGCACTTGATACGAGTCGCCCCACCCATCTCTCTGCCTGATGATCCACTGATGGATATCCTGGTAGGTTACGATGATTAAAGGGACACCTTTCTCAGACATGATCACCCCATCCTCTGTAGCAATTGTTTCAAGATTTCCTCTTCAGTGGGGTAATCTCCCTTCTTCGGCCCCACCAAGGCCATCTTGTCTCCATCCATTCGGACCATCGAACCGCCGCACTCCAACCCCGGAAGCGCCGTTGGTATGACAACGTCAGCAGCAATCGTCGTAGGCGTGGAGAAGCGATCCAGGCAAATGATGCTCGTGCCTTGAAGATTTCTCATCAGCGATTGCGGCAAGGCTGAGAATGGGTCTGAACCCAAAACCAGCACACACTCAGCAAGGCCCTTCCTCACCTGCTCCGCGAAAGAGAACTCGTTCCCATGAGAAACGCCCGCCCCAAAGCTGACCTGGTTCACGTGTCCGGTCTGGGCATACAGTGACTGGCTAAACCCCCGCAGGTTTGCCTCTGCTACCATAGGAATGACTGCCATTCGTGTCGTCTGACTGAACCGTCGCACCATATCGTTAAAGAGGCCGAACTCACCATCGAGTGAATAGCTCAATCCAGCACCGCAGAATATGACGCAGAAGTGGGACTTTGTAACCATTTCTAAAAATGACCGCGAATCCTCCCTCCCGCTTTGTGCTTCCCCAAGAACCGACCTGATGAAATCCCTGTCGCCCCCTGGCTTGATCCTGAAGACGGGCTTGCACATGAAGCTTAGCTCCGTGTCCCTCACCTCAACACAACTTAGTTTCACTTTGGGGAACCAGCCGGCCGGATTGTAGCTGGAATAGGCATAGTAGGTGAACTTCGAAAGGTGCCTCGGGTGGGTGTGGGGGGGATTGGAGCCCCAGTATATCAGTAGGTCGGCGTTGTCCTTGACTTCGGAAAGAGAGCATGTCGGCAACTGGCCGCAAAGCAGGCTCTCGATCAGAGCGCCCCACGAGAAGGATGAGGCATCATCAATCACGGCACCCAGTTTTCGTGTCAGGTCGATGGCAATAGCCTGTGCTTCCAGTGTAGAATTGTCAAGCCCGAAGATAAGACGCCTTTTGGCCTTTGAAAGGAGCCGCGCCGCTTCTTCTACCGCCTCCTCCACGGATACGCTTCGCCCCCTAACCAGGCTTTTGGCACGACGCTGGGGATTGACGCTGGAGCGAAGATAAGTCGTTCCCTTGGCACAGGCATTCTCGATTCTGCCAAGCCGCCCGTCCTCGACCTCAACCTGAATATCATCACATAAGCAGCTACATCCGGTACAGACCAAACTTGGGGAACTCAGCTTTGGGCCTCACTTTCTCAGTACGCAATACGGGCGGCAGCCGCCTCTTCAAGCAAAGCAGCAGGCAACTCCTCAGCTCCGATAAGGTAAATCCTTCCCTTT
>JBGOXA010000266.1:0-3141 GCA_041478915.1 Dehalococcoidia bacterium | reverse complement strand
TAGGGCACTTTGGGCTTGGATTCGGTGGGAGGCGAAACTACCGGAGAAGGAAGCCGTTTCCTCCTGAATCCCAGAGCCTGGGATGCGAGCCGCCTTTTGAGTAGCTGAATAGCTAATGCCGGATCCAGTCCCTTGGGGCAGGCTTCTGAGCAAGCGCCGGCAAGATGACAATGCCACACCCCGTGGTCAGTGTCCACCAAACGGAGTCTTTCTTGCTGGCCATTATCACGACTGTCTGCACAGTAGCGGTAACATTGAGCCAGGGCCTCGGGCCCCAGGAAAAGCTTATCGCTGGCCGAAGTTGGGCAAGCAGCAACACATATCCCGCACTTTATGCAATAGGTGAACTGCAAGAAATCATTCAGTTCCTGAGGTGCCTGGCCGAATTCAGCAGTGGGATTTTCCATTTCCTGCTCATCCTGGCGCAGGATGTAAGGTCTTATCGATTTGTGGTGATCGAACATGGGAGTCAGATCAACCACCAGATCCTTGATCATTGGCATGTTGGGCAAAGGTTTGACAGTCAACACATCAGAATGAAACTCCTCTATCTGGGTATGGCAGGCAAGGTGAGGATAGCTGTTGACCAGCATGCCACAGGAGCCACAAATCCCCATACGACACGAGGTGCGAAAAGCAAGGGTGCTATCCAGATTCTCCTTTACATAGATGAGGCCGTCGAGCACGGTCATGCCTCGGCTGGTTGGCACCGTGAATTCCTGCCAATGAGGGATACTACCCTGTTCCGGGTCATACCTCTGGAGTCTGAACATTATCTGCTTCGTGTCTCTTTCAGCCACAGCACCTCCTAGCTGGACAACAGATGGATGGGCACATAGGTGCCCCAGCCAAAGGCAGCGATGCCAATGGCTACCAAACACCAGGTAGTAACCCGCCCGGCTCTGGCCGAGGGTGTCAACTCCAATATAATGCCGCGCAGCCCGTACAGCGCATGATACAGGGCAACGGCCAAAAGGGCTATGTATAGGGCTGCCCACATCCCGTCAGTGGCTCGATGGATCATCGATTCCCACGAGCTTGGATCATTGGAATCAAGAATATCGTCAAGATGCAGCCTCACTATATGTATACCCAGGAACACTGCTATCAATACGCCCGTAACTATATGTATAAGGTGAAAGCGGGTACGCATCATCCACCTCCCGCAGCAAAGTCGTAAAGGAAGACCACCGCCAGGATAGCGATAACTGCTATCAGGATAACCGTCAAACGACGCTTCTTGCGGAGAGCATCCTTGTAAGGGTAGATTGGCGGGATGGGCCGCCCCAGGGCAAAGCCGAATTCCTGTAAGATCAGGCGTAAACCATTCAAGGCATGAAAGACAAAGGCAGCCACCACCAGGTATGCGCCGACCTTCAACACCGGATTATGAGTAACTGAAATCGCAGATTCCCAGGTATCCTTGTCTCCGATTCGGAAGAAAGTCGTTATGATCAGATGAATTATCCCGAAGAGCAACAGCCCCAGGCCGGTTACCCGATGGAGCACGTAGAGGTAACGTTCCATCTGGTATCTGCCCGCCCACACCCAGCCGCGAGCCCCAAGGTAATTCTGTCGATGCTCCCTTTGCCTCATAGCGATTCCTAGTACTTCCTTTCCACCGGTTGCCACGCGGTGATGTTCACCGGAATGTACTCCATCCGCGGCCCCATGGGCGTGTAGCATGCCAGAGTATGCTTCAGCCAGTTGGCATCGTCACGCTTCGGAAAATCACGCCGGGCGTGAGCTCCACGAGACTCGGTGCGGGCCAGTGCTCCCAGAATAACAACTTCAGCCAGGTCAAGAAGATTGTCAATTTCCAGGGCACTGAGCAGATCGGTGTTGTATATCCGTCCGCGGTCTCTAACCTGGACATCAGGCACCCGCTGTTTCAGCTCTTTTATTTTACTGAGGGCCGCTTCCAGACCTTGGCCAGTGCGATAAACTCCCACCTCACTGTCCATCACTCTCTGAAGTTCTCTGCGTAGGGCATAGGCGCTTTCTTTGGCATCAGGCCTGAACTTGCCGAAAACCTTAGCTTCTTCCTCTTTTAAGGTTGTTTCTTCCGATAGCGTTGGGAAGGTTTTCTGTTTTGAGGCATGCTCAGTCGCTTTCCCCCCAGCGATTCTGCCCCAAACCAGACACTCAGCCGTGGAGTTGGAGCCTAAGCGGTTGGCGCCATGCAGTGATAGACATGCCGCCTCTCCAGCAGCCCAGATACCTTCTACTGGCGTGGCTCCATCTATATCAGCGTGCACCCCACCCATGAAATAATGGGACGCCGGCCGGACAGGGATCGGTTCCTGAATAGGGTCGATGAAATTGAACTTTATAGCCACCTCGCGAATCAATGGCAGCCTTTCGTTTATTTTCTCGGCCCCCAGATGGCGTAGATCGACGTGAACATAGTCGAGACCGTCTGGTCTGGAAAACCCTCTGCCCTCTTCGATTTCAGTCATCTCGGCGCGAGCTATGATGTCTCGAGGAGCCAGTTCCATCTTCCCCGCAGCATATTTTTGCATGAACCTCTCACCCTGGCTGTTAAGCAGGTAGCCCCCCTCGCCCCGTGCTGCTTCTGTAATCAGGATGCCAGAGGGAACCAGGCCTGTGGGGTGAAACTGGACAAACTCGGCATCCTTGATGGGCAGCCCAGCCCGGTAAGCCATAGCTATGCCATCACCGGTAGCGGTCAGGGAGTAAGTCGTGAAGCCGAACATACGGCAAGCACCACCAGTGGCAATAATTAACGCTTTCCCCTGAACCAGGAAGAACTCACCGCTGGTCAGATCCCAGACCGTCACCCCACAGAACAAGTTGTCTTTTATCAGGATCGAGGTGACATAGCATTCGTCGTATCTGCTCACCTTGGCGTATTTTTGCAGAGTATCGTAAAGGGTCTGCATTTCAAAGAAGCCGGTCTTGTCGGCGGCATACACCGCCCGGTCGAAGGTGTGGCCACCGAACGGTCGCTGGGCAATCCGTCCATCGGGGCGGCGCGACCAGGGAATTCCCCAGTGCTCCAGAAGCCGGATTTCTTTGGGTATCTCCTCGACGAATCGCATGACCACATCCTGGTCGGCCAGAAAATCGGCGCCTCTGACCGTGTCCCAGGCGTGGAGCTCGGGGCTGTCTCCGGCTTCG
>JBGOXA010000065.1:0-7536 GCA_041478915.1 Dehalococcoidia bacterium | reverse complement strand
GAAGCGGTGGACCGGATCTGCTTCTATCACCTGGCGTATGTCGGGCGAGCAAGCAGCCTCGGACAGCAACTCAGCCATAGTGAGACCCGATCGGTGATAGACCAGATTTGCCAGCATACCCTAGACCTTTACGGTCGCGGGCTGAAAAAGGAAGTCCTTACAGTTGATAACCATGCTGATGGCATCTATTTGTATCTCAAGTTGAGAAGCCGGGATGTGCGGCGCGCTGAGGAAGTCCTGTCTTTGCTGCAAAGCAACGGGGGGAACAACTCCGGTATCAGGATAGGAGCAGTAGATGAACTGGGAGATGTCCACCCCGACCAGTTCTGGCGGTACTACTCGCTGGGCAACGTGCGGCAGCGCAAGTTTAGGGATATCTGGACGGATGACTCGGAACCGCTGCTGCGGGGCCTCAAAAACCGACGCGGCCTCTTGAAGGGTCGGTGCGCCAGGTGCCGGTATGTTGGTCTGTGCAACGGAAATCTGCGGGTGCGGGCAGAGGCAGTCTTCGGCGATGTCTGGGCCGAGGATCCAGCCTGCTACCTCACCGACGCGGAAATCGGGATCGTGCAATGAAGGAATCGCTTGTTAAGGGGAAGGCCACTGATGTGGTGGCGGGGGTGGTTGTTCCCCGGCTACGTGTGTTGGCCTGGGAAGTAACTCGGAGGTGCAACCTCTCGTGTGCCCACTGCCGGGCATCGGCGGCTGACACTCCTAGTGAGGGTGAGTTATCGACCGAGGAGTGCCTTTCTCTCATCGATGGCATTCTGGAGGTCGGCAAACCTATCATAATACTCAGTGGAGGGGAGCCGCTTTTGCGGCAGGACCTGTTTCAGGTAGCCGGATACGCTGTGCAAAAGGGGTTAAGGGTGGCCCTGGGCACAAATGGCACGTTGATTACTGAGGCGGTGGCCCAGCGAGCCAAGGAAGTGCCTATATCCCGGGTGGGCGTAAGCCTTGATTTCCCTACCCCTGAATTGCAGGACAAATTTCGGGGCAGAGCAGGGGCCTTTGAGGCAGCGATCAGGGGGATAAAGGTGGCTCGCCGTGCCGGGATCGAGGTCCAGATCAACAGCACCGTCACCAGATTGAACGCCCACCATTTGGATGCTTTGCTCTATCTGGCACTCAGCCTTGGAGCAGTGGCCTTTCACCCCTTCATGCTGGTGCCTACGGGCCGGGGCAAGGGGCTCAAAGACTCCGAGCTTTCCCCCGACGGATATGAGCAGGTCCTGAACTGGGTTTGTGATAAGCAGATGGAACTAGGAGATAGGCTATTCATCAAACCGACGGATGCCCCCCATTATTTCCGGATTTTGAGACAGAGAGGGCGTGGGAACCAGGTAGCGGAGATGCCGCCCGAGAAGAATCTGGGACGGATGAGGTCTGGGAGCTTGCTGGATTCCTTCACCAGGGGCTGTCTGGCTGGGGTGAGCTTTTGCTTCGTCTCCCATCGTGGCAAGGTACAGGGGTGCGGCTATCTGAACGTGGAAGCAGGCGACATTAGGAAGGAGGGCTTCAGCAAGGTTTGGAATTCTTCTTCCTTGTTCCGTCAATTGAGGGATCTCTCCAATATCAAGGGGAAATGTGGCTTTTGTGAATACAAGAGGGTATGTGGTGGCTGTCGCGCCAGGGCCTATGAGGCAACGGGGGACTGGCTGGCTTCCGAGCCGTGCTGCCTTTACCAGCCCTCTGGTGCTACAGAGTCAGCCAGCGGGAGTGGCTGACTGCGGGCAAAGAGGGTTGGCAGATGACGCTGGACGAGATAGATAGGAGACTGGTTAACCTGGTGCAGGCGGAATTTCCGCTAGCTGCTGAGCCGTTCGCTGCCCTGGGGCTGGAAGTCGGCATAGACGCAGCACGGGTGATACAAAGAATTGATAACTTGAAGGCCAAGGGAGTCCTTCGCTATATCGGTCCGCTATTCGATGCCAGAAGCCTGGGCTATCAGACTACCCTGGTGGCTATGAGAGTACAAGAGCATCGGATGGAAGAAGCAAGCCAGGTCATCGGTCGGCATCCAGGCATAAGTCATGCCTACCAGCGGGAACACCGCTTGAACCTGTGGTTCACCCTGGCTTTGCCGTCGCGGCTGGACATGGACGGTGAGGCGAGGAGGTTGGGCGACGTCCTGGGTGCCGAGGCGGTCTTCGATCTTCCGGCGCTGAAGCTGTTCAAGCTGCGGGCCTACTTCGATGCCACCGGAGGCGATATGCCAGCGCCGCTGAACGAGGCTACAGTCGGTCTTTCGGCTGACAAATCTGCTGAGCTATCGCCGATGGACCGTGCCGTGATCAACGAACTACAGCAAGACCTTTCGCTGGTTGCCAGACCCTTCGATTCCATGTCGGCCCGCCTAGGGTTGGACACAAATCAGTTTCTGGCTGGCTGCCAGACTCTGCTGCGCCGGGGCACTATGCGACGGTACAGTGCAGCCGTGAGACATGCCAGCCTTGGCCTAGCTGCAAACGCCATGGTTTGCTGGTTGGTGCCAGCGGCAATGGTTGAGGCGGCAGGCCGGAGGCTAGCAACGCTCGCTGAGGTGAGCCATTGCTACGAGCGGTGGGCTGACCCCCAGTGGCCCTACAACCTGTATGCCATGATGCACGGGCGAACCAGGGAGGCCTGCCGTGATATAGCCGCGGAGGTATTGCGTCAGTGCGGCCTCAATGATTACGTTATGTTGTTCAGCCGCAGGGAACTGAAGAAGGCGAGGGTGAAGTACCTGGTATGAGGAAGGGGAACAGGTCTCGTTACTATCCCATATTTCTGGATATCAACGGCAAGAAGTGTGTGGTGGTTGGCGGAGGGCAGGTGGCGCTGCGCAAGGTGAGGGCGCTTCTGGATCATGGGGGGCAGGTGGAGGTGATCAGCCCCAATTTATGTCCTGAGCTCAGCCGCATGGCTGAGCAGGGGCAAGTGCATGCACTGCGCCGGAATTATGCGGAGGGTGACCTGGCGGGCTCGGTCATTGCGGTAGCTGCTACCGATGATGGGCAGGCAAACGCGGCAGTGCACAAAGAAGCTAAGGCCAGAGGGATCCTGATTAACTCTGTGGACGACCCTCAGCGCTCTGATTTCATCGCTCCCTCATATCTGCGCCGAGGCGATGTGACCATCGCCATCTCCACAGGGGGCATGAGTCCGGCGCTGGTGCGGAAGATCCGAACGGAACTAGAAAAAGACCTGGCAAAGGAGTATGCCCCTCTGGCGCGGCTGGTTGGCGAGGTCCGCTCTCAACTGAAGGACAAGGGAGTGGTGGTGAGCGCCGATGACTGGCAAAGGGCACTGGATCTGGACAATTTGACTCGGATTCTGCAGGCTAGAGGTGCCGAAGAGGCAAAATCGGCGCTCCTGGAAGAACTGATGGCGGGAAGTGGTAAGGGCAAGCCACACCAGGTGCACCTGTGCGTTGTGGGCGTAAGTCATAGCACCATGCCGGTTGAATTCCGGGAGAGGCTGGCTGTCAGCACGTCGCCGGGAGATGCCCCGCTGCGGGTTCACGACCATTTGCTGCAGGGCATTGTTCTCTCTACCTGCAACCGCACTGAGGTATATGTAGTGGATAGCGACGCGAACCGCGCTCAGCAAGGGGGGACCGATTTCTTGAAGTGCCGTACTAACATGCACGAAGCTGAGTGGCTGTCGTGCCTTTATGTTTATCAAGACGCCGATGCCATGAGGCACGTTTTCCGTGTTGCTTCCGGGCTGGACTCGATGATTGTGGGTGAGTTTGAGATCCTCGGCCAGGTAAGGCAAGCCCTGGAGCAGGCAGAAAAGAGCGAGATGGTGGGCCTGCCGCTTTTGAACCTCTTCCGCCAGGCGGTGCAGGTGGGCAGACTTGTCAGGGAGAAAACAGGCATCAGCCGGAATGCTCTCTCAGTCAGCTCTATTGCTGTGGAGATGGCCAGGATGATTGTGGGCGACCTCAACCAATGCCAGATTCTGGTTATCGGAGCAGGCGAGGCAGGCAGGTTGGTGGCCAAGGCGGCCATGGAGAGAGGGGCCTGTCAGATGGCCGTCACCAGTCGCTCCTACGAGAAGGCCTCGGCCCTGGCATCAGCCCTGGGCGGCAAAGCAGTCGCCCTGGCTAACTTGGGCGAGGAGCTGGAGGCGGCGGACATAGTTGTCAGTTGCACCGGGGCACCGCATATCATACTCGACTCGCGCCGACTGCAGGAGGCAATGCAGGCCCGCCCTGAGAGGCCGATGGTGGTGATAGACATTGCTGTTCCCCGGGATGTGGAGGCTGAGGCTGGGCAGATTGAGAACGTCTTCCTTTACAACATAGACGATCTCAATGAAGTATCGAATTCGAATCGCCGACTGAGAGAGAAGGAAACCAAGCGGGCGGCGGCGATCATAGAGGCTGAGGTGGAAAGATTTGCCTCCTGGTGGCAAACCCTGGGAGTGAGGGATACCATCGGGGCCCTGGTGAGTAAGGCAGAGGACATACGACAGGCACAACTGGACACAACGCTGAAGAAGCTGAAAGGACTTTCCCCAGAGGAACGAGACGCTCTGGAAGCGATGAGCAAAACAATGATACAGAAGCTGCTTCATGAGCCGATTGAGCGTCTTAAAAAAGATCGCCGCTATGCCGCTATGATCAACGAGCTTTTCGATCTTGAGCAAGAGAAACTCCCATGAAGCGAATCGTCGTTGGTTCCCGCGGTAGCCGGCTGGCTCTGATTCAGACGGAGTCGGTGTTAAGCAAGATGAGAGAAAGACGCCCCGACCTCCAGTTCAGGCTGACCAAGATTACCACTGATGGCGACCGCGCAGGGCGCTCGCCATCAGACCGGCTACCAGGTGTCGGGGTGTTTGTAAAGGAACTGGAGTCGGCGCTTCTGGATGGCCGAATCGATATGGCAGTACACAGCCTGAAGGACATGCCGACGGAGATCGCACCTGGGCTTACCCTGGCGGCAGTTGTCACGAGGCTTGACCCGCGAGACGTCCTGGTATCCAGCAAAGGCAAGCTGGGGCAACTGGCCCCAGGCTCGCGAATAGGCACAGGCAGCCTCAGGCGCAAGGCCCAGTTGCTTCACTTTCGTCCCGACCTGAGGGTAGAGATGCTAAGAGGCAATGTGGACACCCGTCTGCGGAGGATATCCTTGGGAGAACTTGATGCGGTGATAGTGGCCGCGGCAGCTATGGTCCGCCTGGGTTGTGACGGGAGCGTTGCCGAATATTTGCCCCTCGACCTCTTCCTGTCTGCACCTGGGCAGGGCGCGCTAGGCATAGAGGTGTGCTCTGATAATTGTGAGCTGGCCGAACTGGCGGCGATGGTGAATGACCAACCTACCTGGTGCGGCGTGGTTGCCGAGCGCGCTTTTCTACATGCTCTGGGTGCTGGATGTCGTGCCCCGGTGGCAGCTTTGGGGCGGGTGACTGGCAACACCATCAGGCTGGAGGGGATGGTGGCTGATGCTGAAGGCCATGCTTTACTGCAGGACTCGGAGGAGGGCAGCGCCACTGACCCTGAGCAGGTGGGAATTCGACTGGCTGAGAAATTGCAGCATATGGGGGCGTCGCAGCTCATTGCCGAGGCGAGACGAAGATGAAGCAGGGCAAAGTCTACCTGGTAGGGGCTGGGCCAGGCTCCCCTGGCCTGATTACGGTGAAAGGGCTGGACTGCCTCAAACGCGCTGATGTCGTCATTTATGACCATCTGGTGGATGACTCCCTTCTCGATTATGCCCCTCCCGCTGCGGAGAAGATATATGCCGGCAAGACCGCCGGTCGCCATGCCCTGGAGCAGGCGGAGATAAATCGCTTGCTGGTGGAGAAGGCTAAAGAGGGCAGGGTGGTAGTGCGCTTGAAGGGTGGAGACCCCTTTGTGCTGGGGCGGGGTGGAGAAGAAGCGGTAGCTCTGGCGGAGGACGGCGTTCCCTTCAGTGTGGTTCCAGGGGTGTCGTCAGCCACAGCGGTCCCGGCCTATGCCGGTATACCGGTTACTCATCGTGGACTGGCATCCTATTTTACCGTGGTCACGGGCCACGAGGATGTCAGCAAAGCCGAGTCCAGTGTCCCCTGGGGAGATTTGGCCAGGCGCGGGGGCACATTGGTTGTTCTTATGGGCGTGTCAAACTTGTCGGAGATAACGGTGAAGCTGGTGGACAGCGGCATGCCGCCATCAACGCCGGTGGCCGTGATAACGGAGGGAAGCCGGGCAAGCCAGCAAACTCTGGTTGGCACTTTGGCTGACATCGCTGGCAGGGCAGAAAGCAGTGGACTTAAGCCGCCTTCGGTGATAGTCGTCGGGGATGTGGTCAGGCTGAGAGAGAAAATTCGGTGGTTCGACATCCTTCCCCTGTTCGGCAAGCGCATCCTGGTCACCAGAGCGCGCCAGCAGGCCGGCGTGTTGAGCCAACTCCTGGCCGAGCGGGGAGCCATGCCTGTGGAACTGCCCGCCATAGAGATTCAGAGTGTGCCCGACGCACCGGAACTGGAAGGGGCCATCCTGGACCTGGAAAACTACGACTGGATCGTTTTCACCAGTGTAAACGGGGTGGAGGCGTTCTTCCAGCGGTTATGTGCTCTCAATCGTGATGCGCGGGCACTTAAGGGGATCAAGGTCGGTGCCATCGGGCCGGCCACTGCTGGGGCCCTGGAGCAGCATGGGATACACCCTGATTATATGCCCGAGAGGTACAGCAGCGACGGGCTGGTGGTGGGGCTCGAAAAGCTGCTTATAAAGGGGTGCCGTTTCCTGCTTCCCCGGACTGACATTGCTGGCAAGGAGCTGGCTGAGGGAATCGCTCGTCTGGGGGGGGAAGTCCACGAGGTGGCCGTTTACAGCACCGCCATGCCGGCTGAAGTCCCTGTGGAAGCAAAGCAGATGCTGGTGAGTGGGCAGATTGATCTTATCACCTTTACCAGCCCTTCTACGGTGGTTAACCTGCTGAGTATGTTGGGCGACCAGCGTTCCGCTCTGGGAAGGACGAGGATTGCCTGTATTGGCCCCAGGACCGCTGCCGAGGCCGTTCGCATGGGGCTGGTGGCTGACATAGTGGCCAAGGAACATACCATCACTGGCTTGGTAGAGGCAATTGAGCAGCACTTCCAGGCTGCCAGGAAGGAGACTTAGATGGCCTATTTCCCTGAGCTGCGTTTGCGCCGCCTGCGCCGTACAGAAGCCCTTCGCAGTATGGTTCGAGAGAGCCATGTTGATGTCAAAGACCTGATCTATCCGCTGTTCGTGGTGGAAGGCCACAATCTGAGGCAGGAGGTCACCTCCATGCCGGGAGTGTTCCGATACTCGCCAGACCTGTTACCCCGCGAGTTGGATGAGGTAGCCGGGCTGGGGATTCCGGCGGTCCTCCTCTTCGGTATCCCCCAAAAGAAGGACGAGGTTGGCTCCGCAGCGTATGACCCTGAGGGTGTCATTCAAAAGGCCATACAGGCGATCAAGAGTTCGACTCCGGAGCTGGTGGTGGTGACCGATGTCTGCCTCTGCGAGTATACCGATCATGGGCACTGCGGCATCGTCACCGATGGCTATGTTGACAACGACCGCACCCTGGAGCTTCT
>JBGOXA010000089.1:0-6795 GCA_041478915.1 Dehalococcoidia bacterium | reverse complement strand
GGTCAAGCCCCGAAGCAAGACCACCCGTTTACCCCTGGGCAACGCTAGAGCATGCCTCATACTCTCGATATGCTGCCACTCGACATCGTCCAGGCTGCCCAGCAGTCTCCTCAGCACCTCGCGGAGCAAATGGCGCTGCAAGGCGGGATGGAGAGACCTCAGCTCTTTCGCCTGGAGGACAAGCGCCTCCCCCTCCTGGCTGACCACCTTGTCCCATGCCTGGGACACCTGTTGCTCAAAAAAGGCCAACTCAGCATCCAGGGTGTCCGCAGTGCGCAGCAAGGCCTCGTCGATCTTGGGATTGTAGCTCCGAAGCAGAGGCATAAGCTCGGAGCGGATGCGATTCCTGAGGTAGGAAGGGGAGAGGTTGGAAGAATCCTGCCTCGGAGCCAGAGCATGCTTCCGGCAGTAGGCCTCTACATCTTTTCGGCTCACCCCCAGCAGAGGGCGGATAATCTTCAGCCCGGCGTTGCCGCCCAGCGAATCCCACTCGGTTGAGGGCTGCATGCCCTGCAATCCAAGGTTCCCTGCGCCGCGCACCAGACGCATCAAAATTGTTTCTGCCTGGTCATCAGAGGTATGTCCCACCGCTATCTTCCTGGCTCCCACTTTTCCGGCTACATCAGCAAAAAACTGGTACCGTACCTGGCGGGCTGCCTCTTCCAGGGACAGGCGATGCTCCTCTTGATAGCTCTTGACGTCCCTTCGCTCCAGGGTGACGGCCAGGCCAAGGCGGTGCGCCAGCTCGGACACATATTGGGCATCGGCCTCGGACTCAGCGCCCCGGAGCATGTGATCCAGGTGGGCAACGTGGAGCCCGATGTCCAATCTGTCCTTCAATGTCGCCAGGAGGTGCACCAGACAGGCTGAATCAGGGCCACCGGAAACCCCGACTACCAACGTCTCCCGGGCCGAGACCAGGCTGTGCTGGCGGATAAAGCCAAGAACCTGTTCAACAAGCTTTTCTTTTGGGCTGGCCTGTGGCATCATTCCCCTCTTGGAAGATAACATAACACAGTATAAGAAGGCGACTGTCCACTGTCAAAGTGGGAAATAAGAGATCGTTTATCAACGTGTTCGTCCTTCTGCGAAGGACTCCTCAGAATGACATTACTAAACAACCTCGAAATAGGGGGGTTGTTTATCAACCCCTCACCCTTTATCCCTCTCCCCTTACTAAACGGGGGGAAGGAGGGAATTTCTTTAAAGGGGCGAAGCCCCTTTAAAACCCGTCGCTGAACGTTCTCGCAATAGGGCGTGACAGGGTTTATAATTTTAATGATGGCCCTCAGATTAGATGTCATCGAAGAAGCGGAGCTTAGCTACGAAATACCCTATCTTACCGGCAAAGGCGAGGTAATCGACAGCAGCACCGTCTGCATTAACGAGCGGAGACAGGGCATCAACATTAGCTACGCGCTGGTGGAGTGCACGGAGGAGCACGTGGACAGCCTCTTCCCTCCGGAGGGCGTGGAGGCGCTGGCGCGGATGACAAAACGGATCCTGCGTGACCTGGAGATGAAACCGGCGAGGATCATCCTGCAGCTCAGGGAGCACAGCCCTGGCCACAACCTGCACTCGTTGGAAGGGAGAGCACCGGTGAATAAGCAGAGGGATTCGGTGCTAATCATCATCACCAAGCCCCCCTTCATCTACAAGTTTGGACATGAACTGGTGCTGTGGCATCAAGCGATGCACGCTAAGGATAGGTGGGAGTACAGGTTCCCCTCTGCTCACCCTCTAGTAGATGCTGGTGAATGGCTGGATGCTCTGTGGCACTTCTCCATCGACGGAAGATTAGAGGGCTGGCGAAGGCCTCACTACCCCAGAACTGAGCGACTGGAGGAAGCCACCATAGTACTCCAGGGGCTCTGCCCCGGTGAGGACCTTCAAGCCCGCGTGGGCGAGCTATGTGATCGACTTTGGGGAAAGGAGACAACCTTTGCCCAGCTACTGGACATTGGGAAGGAACTGGGGCTGGAGCCCGCCGCTGGACTCCAGAAGCTGGTCCAGAGAAGCCCGACTGGAAGACAGGCCAGCCGGTGACATACTTTCATATTTGTCCTTCCGCAAGGAAGGAGAAGCAACCTGGTGGGGTGGTGCCCCACCGCCCTGGGATTGCCACGCTCGCCTGCGGCGAGCTCGCAATGACAGAAAAAAGCTGCACTCACTCGAGTCATGCGGTACTTTCCTCGCAATGACAGATAAGCAGCCTCCCCGAGGGATATTTGCCAAGCCAGGCCTCATGGTATATACTATGCTAAAATTATTAAGGCGGAGGTGGCTTTGTGGAGCAAAACTCTTTCCCCAGATGCCAAAAATGTAGCGCTGGTGATCTCGTGCCCTTGTCTGACTTCGGTAGCCAGGGAGCGGCCATTCAATACAAGGCATGGGTGTGCACCAATCCCAATTGCGGCTTCAATCTGAAGATAAGAAACGGCGACGTTTACATAAATGAGCCGATCGTAAACGGCTCGATGCACAACGCCCGAGTGCGTTGAAATACCTTGCTGAATACAGGATGTGACTTTGCGTGCCCAGCTAGACCAGCTGAAGGGCAAGGTTGTTGATTTCCTCTTTCCCGCCCGTTGCCTTGGTTGTGCCGTAGAAGGGAGTTTCATCTGTACCTCATGTCGGCGTGCTCTTCCACGTCTTCTGCCACCGCTATGCCCCAAGTGCAGCAGTCCCCTGATTCAAGAAGACCGCTGCCCTCTCTGTCTGAAGTGGAGGCTCGAGATAGACGGTATTCGCGCCCTTTTCCTTTTGCAGGGGCTGGTGCGCCAGGCCGTTCATCAGTTCAAATACAACAACCTGAAGGCGCTGGCTTTCCCGCTAGCTCAATTGCTGGCGGAGAGCCTGGGAAGCAAACCCCTGCCAGCGGAGGTGATAATACCTGTCCCTCTTCATCCACAGCGGCTGCGGGAGCGAGGCTATAATCAGTCGGGACTTTTGGCTCGGGAGCTGGGCAGAGTTAGCGGCCTGCCGGTATGGGAGGGCTCGATTTTGAGGCTGAGGAATACCCCGGCTCAGGTCAGGGCTGCCAGTGCTGATGACCGTCGCAGTAACGTACGTGGGGCCTTTTCCTGCAACGACGAAAAGGTGAGAGGGAAACGGGTTCTTGTTCTTGACGACGTCTGCACTACAGGAGCCACTCTGGACTCCTGCGCCGTCGCCTTGAAGGCGGCTGGTGCCGGTTCGGTTTGGGGCTTAGTGTTAGCTCGGGAAGCATAAAGATGCCACAAGTAGACCAGGAGATTCTTGACCTGATTCGAAAAGAGAAGGAGCGCCAGTCACGCAAGCTGGTGCTCATCGCCTCTGAGAATTACGTCAGTCAAGCAGTGCTGGAAGCACAGGGGTCTGTCCTCACCAACAAATACGCTGAGGGCTACCCGGGACGTCGCTACTATGGTAGCTGCCAGGAGATAGATGAGGTCGAAAGAATAGCTAAAAAGAGAGCGGAGAAGCTTTTCGGCGCCGAGCATGCGAATGTCCAGCCCCATAGCGGAACCCAGGCCAATGAGGCAGCCTACCTCGCCCTGCTCAACTATGGGGATACGGTGTTGAGCATGAATCTGACTGATGGTGGACACCTCAGCCACGGAAGTCCAGCCAGCTTCTCGGGGAAGTGGTATCGATTTGTCCACTATGGGGTGGATAGAGAAACGGAATTGCTTGACTATGGTCAGATAGACCGCCTGGCTAAGGAGCACAGACCGAAGCTGATCGTAGCCGGGGCCAGCTCATATCCCAGAATCATTGACTTTGAGAAGCTGCACCACATCTCGGAAGAAGTGGGAGCACTGCTTATGGTGGATACGGCACACATTGCTGGCCTGATTGCTGCTGGGGTGCATCCCTCTCCGGTGCCCTGGGCACAGGTGGTCACCTCCACTACCCACAAGACCTTGCGCGGACCGCGGGGAGGTTTTATCCTGTGCCAGGGGGAATTTGGCAAGTCCATGGATGCTGCGGTGTTCCCTGGCGCCCAAGGTGGCCCTCTGATGCACGTTATTGCCGCCAAGGCCGTCGCCTTTTATGAAGCAATGCAACCTGACTTCGTCAGCTATCAACAAAGAGTGGTGGAAAATGCCAGGACTTTGGCCAGCGAGCTACAGAAACTGGGGCATCGCATTGTTACTGGCGGGACTGACAATCATCTCCTGCTCATCGATCTTCGCCCCACGGGACTAACAGGCAAGTTGGCAGAAGAGCTCCTCGATAGTGTGGGTATCTCGACCAACCGGAACAGCATTCCCTTTGATCCTCTTCCACCTCAGTCGGCGAGTGGGCTCAGGCTGGGCACACCCGCAGTGACTACCAGGGGTCTTGGGCTAAAGGAGATGAGGCAAATTGCGTCGTTGATACATAAGGTGCTGACCAGCCCAGGAGATGAGAAGGTAAAACGCGCAGCCTCTCAGGAGGTGGCAGAACTGACGCGCCGTTTCCCGCTGCCTTGATGTTGTCGGTTGAGTCACTTATGTGCTATAGTTGACGTTGACTCAAAAAAGGGATATTTAGGTCTATGTACCGATGGAGGAAGCAGTAGCTTAATTAGTTATGAGGGAATACGAGTTGACGGTGGTCTTCAGCCCTGAGATTTCCGACGAGGATATGGCTAATGAAATCGAAAAGGTCAACCGGTTGGTCACTGAAAAGGGAGGCGTCCTTAATGGTGAGGTGAAGCGGTGGGGGAAAAGAAAGCTAGCTTATCCGATACGGCGCTTTAAGGAAGGCAACTATGTGTTGACCCAATTTGAGCTTGGCCCCGAGCAGACAGCGGAGTTGGAAAGGAATTTGCAAAGTTCGGAGGGAATCCTGCGCCACTTGTTGGTGAAATTAGAGGAGTGAGGGCTCTCACTCTGTCACCCCGAGCCATGTTGGATGCTTCAGCCTCCTACCTGTCTCAGGATGGTAGGCAAGATGCCCAAAGTCCTCACGGTGCGACGGGGGTAAGAGAGATGGCCAATTTGAACAAAGTGATGATCATCGGCAATGTGGGAACTGATCCTGAGATGCGCTTCACCCCTAACGGGAATCCGGTAACCACCTTTCGTATTGCCACCAGCCGAATGTTCACTAGCTCGGAAGGGGAGCGAAGGCAAGAGACGGAGTGGTTCACGGTGGTTACCTGGAACAAGCTGGCAGAGAGCTGTAACCAGTTTCTAACGAAAGGCAGACGAGCCTATGTGGAAGGCAGGCTGCGGACGCGTGCCTGGGAGGGGCAGGACGGACAGAAGCGAAGCCGAGTGGAGATAGTGGCAGACCGAGTCCTTTTCCTCGACAGGCAGGCGACTGCCCCCCTTCCCGAGGAGGCTAAAGTAGGTGCTGAGGAGGCTAAGGTAGGTGATGATTTGGCGGCGGAAGACCTCCCTTTCTAGATAAGGACGGTAAAGATAGTGATTAAGGGAAGAGCGAAGCCCATCAGAAGGCCAGGCAGAGGGCAGAGATTTGTGCCCAGACGGAGGGTGTGTGCCTTCTGTGCTGACAAAACGGAGATAAACTACAAAGCACCGGAGTCTCTACGCCGATATATTTCGGACCGAGGCAAACTCGAACCGCGGCGTAGAACTGGTAACTGCGCTAAGCACCAGCGGTTTCTAGCCCAAGCGATTAAGAGAGCCCGCCACTTGGCTCTGTTACCGTATACCGCAGAGCATGTCTACCAAATGGGAGGTTTTGGCCCGAGGGGCTAATCATCCCTTCGTTTGCACCTCCATAACTGATTCCTTTATTATTAAGGGCGGTTTTTGTGCTTTTATGGGAGTAAGATTTGCGTAAGAGGCGGGAAGAACAGCCGAAGCGGAGGGTCAGTAGAGGGGAACGGGAGAAGCGGAGGCGATTTATCCTCCTGAGTGTAATCGTAGCTGTCATTATTGCTGCGTTGGCGGTAGTTAGCTATGGCTATTATGCCACCTACGTCAAACCATGGCACCGAGACATTGCCAGGGTCAACGATAGGGTTTTCGGTATGCACTATTTCGTGAAGATGCTTCGCCTCTATGGAGCAGGTCAGGGTCAGAGCACCGATCCTACTTACGATTTTCAGTTGGCCCAAAACACGGTGGTTCCAGTCATGCAGAATAATGAGTTGGTGAGGCAAGAAGCAGAGAAGTTCGGCATCACTGTTGACCGGATTGAAGTGCAAGAGGAGATCAAGAGCTACCTTGGCTTCTATTCTGGTAATGAGACGCAGGATGCGTTTAATCAGCGAATTGATGAGGCGCTAAAGAAAAGTCATTTGTCCAGGGCAGACTTCGAGGAGATGTTCATTGTGCCGATGGTGCTGCAACAGAAGTTACAGGAGTATGTTGGGAATGGGAAGTACCCCGAAGGTCAACTCTTTCAGCAGGTCAACGTTCAAGCCATGCTTCTAGGGACCCAGGAACAGGCTTCAGAGGCCAAAAGCAAATGGGAGGGAGGCAAAGCATTTGATCAGCTTGTCAGTGAATTTTCGCCCTCCCAGCACTACGACTCCGACGCGTGGCTGCCTTGGGGCATCGGGAGTTATGTCTTTAATGGTTTTGCCTTCGCCGAGGGTTCGGAGAACCGTGGCATAAGCGGAGCAATGCTGCGCGATACGACCTATTCTACTAAGGGTGGCTACTGGTTAGTGGAGATCCTTGATACGACGGGGGTGGGTCAGCAGATGCAATTGCATTTGGAGGGGATATTGCTGGATAGCCAAGCCACGGCCCACGAGCTAAGAGATAGAATAACAGCGGGCGAGGACTTCAAGACTCTCGCCAAGGAGTACACACTGCACTCCAGCTCTAAAGACAATGGTGGTGACATGGG
>JBGOXA010000165.1:0-4719 GCA_041478915.1 Dehalococcoidia bacterium | reverse complement strand
GGCTACTTCCGATGCGTTCGGCCGCTACCATGAGGATACTTTTACCTCCGGCGAAGCCGAGATTGGTAACGACTTTGGCAACTGGACGGGCGAGATCATCATCCTGAAGGAGGACACCGATGGCAACATCATCAGCCTGCCCGGCTTTACCATCACCGTAAGTCCCAACCCATATGGAGCAGGCATCCTCACCGTGGTCGATAACGGCCCCGGTGGTCTTGACCCCTATGACAAGGATATGACCTTCGGCACCATCGACCTGAAGAATGTGCCGCTGGGCAGCTACACCATCACCGAGATAGCGGCCCCGGCGGGCTACATACTTGACCCCACCCCTCAGACGCAAGATGTCAGCTCCTCGACTCCGGTTACCTTCATCTCCGAGGACGAGGAGTACGGACACCTGGAGATCTTTAAGTTCAACGACAAGGATGGCGACGGGATATATGAGCCCCTTGATCCCATTCTTCCAGAGACTCCTCTGGAGAATTGGGAATTCACTATTACTGGAGGGCCTACGCCTGTCCCTGGCAAGTACTATACTGATGCCACTGGCTGGATACATACCAACGACCTTCCTGACCTGATTCCCGGGGATTACACCGTAACGGAGACCGAACAACTGCCTGACTGGGTCTGCACTACTGGCAACCCACGTTTAGCCACGGTACCGGATGGTGGTACCTCCCACGTTGAGTTTGGCAATAGATATATCAAGCGGACCTTGAGGATCTACAAATTCAACGATCTTGATGGGGACAAGGTAGTTGATCCGGGTGAGGGGCCGCTGGGAGGCTGGGAGTTCACTATCAGCGGCATAGGCAAGCGCGTCACCGGGTCCGATGGGTGGATAATCATCAACATCACGAATCCCGACATCTACACCGTAACCGAGACGCTCAAGCCAGGCTGGCTGACCACTACCGACAACCCGCAATATGCTGACCTGATCGTCAACAATGATGTTACTCTCTACTTCGGCAATGTAGAGCTGGTGCAGCATCCACCCGTTGTTCCGATCATAGGCACCTGGGGCACGGCGCTCATGGCGGCTGTTTTTGCCGGCTCCTTGATATGGGTAGTAGCCCTAAGAAGGAGACGCCGGACAGTATAAGAAAAAGGCAAGGTTAACCCGTGCCAAAGAAGCACAGGAGTCATCGCAAGCCCCGCCGTGAAAGGCGGGGCTTTGCCTTCGGAAGCATATTCGGTTCTGCCTTTACGAAGACAAAAACCTTTGTCAGGCAGAATCCGACAGCGGTGCGCAGTGGCGCTATCTTTGCCGGTTGCATGCTGGTGTTCCTTTTAGCCTACGACCGAATTGCCTCCAGCATGGTGCTTGACGCTGTCAGGATATTTACCACCAAAGCTACCGCCGTTTTTTTGAATCTCTTTGGCTATCACGTCACTACTGACGATACCCTGATCTCCTCCAGCAAGTTTCAAATGGGGATTGTTACTGGCTGTACTGCTCTTATCCCCACGGCTATTTTTATCGCTGCTGTTTTAGCCTACCCGTGCCGTATAAGAGATAAGGTCCTGGGTATCCTTTTTGGTGTCGTCACCATAAGCGCTGTCAACCTGGTGCGCACCGTGACCCTTTTCTTTATCGGGACTTCCTTCCCCGGATTCTTCGAAACAGCCCATTTCCTCATCTGGCAGTCTCTGGTGATCGTGATAAGCATTGGTCTGTGGTTACTCTGGGCTCAGAAGCTGGTACGTGTCCCTGCGAAGCAATAAACTCCTTCTATTCCTGGGCAAAGCCATTGCCCTGGTCATCCTCGTGGCAGTGGCGTGGACCTATATCTCGCCGGCTTACAACCATCTGCTGGTCAGCCTGGGAAACAAAATAGCCCCCTCAGGGGTCACCCTGGAACTAGAGCAGCGCACTATCTATTTTTACCATCATACCCCCGAGGGCACCGATAAAGCGTGGATATTTAGCTGGGCGCTCCACTTTGGTCTCATCCTGGTCATTGCCCTTATCGGCGCTACGCCGGGATTGAGGCTGAGAGAGCGCCTGAAATTCATTGCTCTGGCGTTTGTGCTTCTATTTGTTATCCATGTAGCGGCTATTTGGGTAATGGCAAGGCTCATGGGAAGCAGCGTAGTTATGAATAAGAACCCCCTATTCAACCTCTTGGTTACGGTGGGCTGTGATTTGTTCCCGGTGGTAATCTGGGGGGGGTTATCCCTCAAATACTGGTTTCCGCAGGGGCTAGCCAGAGAGCCTGAGTTGCCAGGCCGGGGGAGCCATAAGAAGAAAATCAGGAGATCGAAGTGAGAGAGTATCGGCGCCGGTTTGCCACCGGTGGGTTTGGCACTGGTTAGCTACCTCTACATCAGAAAGATTGGCATCGTATTCCCCAAAGAGCATCTTGAGGAGTGACTCTACAGGTTAGGCTTGAGGGCTGAGGGAGTCCCTTCCCTCAGCTTTCCTGTGAAGGAAGGGATTCCTTAGCACCTCAGAGAGCACGCCCTGCTGCAGCACATGATAACGGTGTGCGTCAGGCTAGACAATTGTGGCTGTGGCTCTTAGAATTGTGGCAAGATATGGCTCGTAGGCCATCAGTAGCATGAGTGCCATGGACAAGTCGATTAACAAAAGCCCAAAACGCAAGGATGTGGACCAGCCTCACTATCTGGGGCACAGAAAACGTTTGCGGGAGCGTTTTCGCAAGGTGGGGGGAGAGGGGCTACACGATTATGAGCTCCTGGAACTCCTTTTGGGTTATGCTATACCCCGAAAAGACGTCAAACCAGTAGCCAAGGAGATCATCACCCGCTTCAGCAGTCTGGCTGGTGTCTTCGATGCCAGTTTCGAGGAGCTCGAGGGTATTGCTGGTCTGAGTCCGGCATCAGCGACCCTAATACGGCTGGTGAAGGAGATTGGGGTGGCGCAACTGGCTGAAAGAATGAAGCACCGGGATTTGTTAAAGTCTCCTCAAGCCGTCGTCGATTTCGCTCGGCTGAAGCTGGCGGGCTATCCCCATGAGGCCTTCATCGCCATCTATATGAATACTAAGAATGAAGTGATTGACTATGAAATGTTGCACGAGGGGACAGTTGATCGCGCCATAATCTACCCGCGGCGCATCGTAGAAGCGGCATTGGCGCACCATGCGGCGGCACTATTGCTGGTGCATAATCACCCTAGCGGGCATACGGAGCCTTCTGAAGAAGACAAGGATGTTACCCGCGCTGTGGTTCAGGCAGTGGGGACTGTGGACATACGCGTTCTGGACCACGTCATTGTTGCCAAGGATGGATACCTGAGCTTTCTGGAAAAGGGATTCTTGCCTGGCACAACGTGAGTGGGTATAGGGTCAGGTGTGGGGTAGGTGGAGTCCTTCTTGACAAGGACTGAACCCACCAACCTTTGGGGAACATGAGGTGGTGGGTTTCGCTGTGCTTCACCCACCCTACTGCTGAGGGAGTCCCCTCCCTCATCTTTCCTGCGAAGGAAGGATTCCTTCACACCTCACAATAGCAATTCAGTTTGCCCCTGTCTCGGTTCGGAATTACAATTGATAATAGAAATACGGTCTTGGGGAGGGCTAGTCTCTTTTGAGCTAGCCCTTAAGGTATTTGGAGCGTAAATGATGAATCTGTCGCGCCTGGTTCCTCTTGTCCAGAAGATGCCGGCCTACCGCCGCCTGGTTCGCAGCCTGGCGGAGGTGGAAGACAAGCACGCGGTGGCGGTACCTGGTGCGGCACAGCCGTTTCTGGTGGCAGCCCTGCATCAGCGTTTGGCCATGCCCATGCTGGTGGTGGTGCCAAGCTCTGAAGAAGCGCAGAGGTTTTACGGGCAGCTTTTGCTCTGGGGCGATGACCGATCGGCAATGATCCTCTTCCCTGAGCCTGATGTTCTGCCCTACGAAGACCTCATCCCCGATCCCTTTATCGAGCAACAGAGGCTGCAAGCCCTGGCCACTCTTCTTAAGGCTGGTAACCAGCGCAATTCCGGAGATCAGTCTCCGCTGATCATTGGGTCTGCGGCTGCGGTGGCCAGAAAAACCATCTCACCAGGCGAGTTCATGGCCGCCTCTCAAGTGGTGAAGCAAGGCATGGGGATTGATCCTGTCGAATTGCTACGCCGGTGGGTCAGCATGGGGTACGAAAGGGTCAGCCTGGTGGAGGTGCCGGGGACTGTAGCTCAGCGCGGTGGTGTCCTTGACGTTTATCCCCTTAGCAGCAATTTGCCGGCGAGGATCGAGATGTTTGGCAACAAGGTGGAAAGCATCCGACTTTTCGATCCCCAGACGCAACGCTCGCTGGCCCCTGTGTCAGATGTGGAAGTGATTCCGGCTCCTGGGTGCTCTCTGGCCAGAACGGACACTGTGGTTGATTATTTACCAGCGGATTGTCTGGTTGTTCTGGTTGAACCCGGGGACATTGCTGCTGGCATCGGCGATCTGGACGTCCGGGCCAGCCAGATGCGTCAGTCGCAGATGGAGGAGGGCGAACCGGCCAGGGATTCTACTGTGCCTTACCTTGTCTACCCTGAGCTGGAAACCAGGTTGGAGAGGGCGGGGCGACGTTTGATTCTAACCAGATGGTCCGCTGAGGAGGATGCACCCCACGCTCTCGCCTTCGGCCCGGCTCCGAGCTACGGAGGCCGCCTGGAACCCTTTCTGGCAGAAACCGAGAAGCTGGTGGGATGGGGACGTCGGGTGGTCATTGTATCCCATCAGGCAGGCAGACTGGCTGAGCTTCTCGAGG
>JBGOXA010000080.1:0-7027 GCA_041478915.1 Dehalococcoidia bacterium | reverse complement strand
GGATTTGGCCTCGAAGAAGCGCATGAAGGAACAGAAACCAAACGGGAAGACGTACTTGCCATTGCCTGACATTTACACACCTATTGACAAGACCTCATATTTAGGCCTAAAGGGGTTAGCCTTTCAAATTTATCCGACGAGGAAATTCGCAGACTACGTTTAGCCGATAGATTAACACAAGACCTCACAAAATCAAAACGATTCCCAACAGATTTCCCTTATATGAAAATTCACAATGTCTGGTCAGATACCATAATGCCGACATACAATCTCGAGAAAGTATATGTTGTACAAACTTACACTAAGACAATTGAGCGTTGTCTTCTTATGACCACAGACCCTGGTGACCTGGTGCTTGACCCCACCTGCGGCAGTGGCACCACTGCTTACGTGGCGGAAGAGTGGGGCAGGCGCTGGCTCACCATAGACACCAGCCGGGTGGCGCTGGCGCTGGCGCGCAGCCGGCTCATGTCCGCCAAGTTCCCGTATTACCTGCTGGCGGACTCACCGGAGGGAATTACTAAAGAGAGAGATGTTACCGGCATAACCCCGCCCGCCTATAAAACTGAATATGATATTAGAAAGGGTTTTGTCTATAAGCGAGTCCCGCATGTAACCCTTAAATCCATCGCTAATAACCCGGATATTAAAGAAGGCATGAGTCGTAAAGAAATAGACGAGGCTATTACTCGCCATGCTGAAAGTGAAACCCTTTATGACCAGCCCTATAAAGACGATAAACGTATCCGTGTCACCGGCCCCTTCACCGTAGAGAGCCTCTCCCCTCACCGCGTCATCGTAGTAGATGAGGAACGCCCTAGCACGGAAGTGGAGGCACAGAAAGAAGACGGGGCAGCTCAATTTGAGACCATGATTTTGGATAACCTCAAGAAGGCAGGGGTGCAGAACACAGTCAAAAATGAACGCCTCAAGTTTGACCACCTTGACCCTTATCCCGGAGAGTGGCTGCACGCCGAAGGGGAGTACACAGAAAAAGATGGCACCACCCGCCGGGTGGCAGTCTGCATTGGTCCCGAGTACGGCACGGTTGGGCCGGACCTGGTAAAAGAAGCAGCTAAGGAAGCAGTGAGAGGCGTTGGTTTTGACCTGCTAATAGTCTGTGGCTTTGCCTTTGACCCCCATGTCGCGGAGGAGGCAAAGCGCTATGGCAAACTTGCCATCCTTGTTACCCGTATGAACCCTGACCTCGCTATGGGAGATACACTGCTCAAGACAACTGGCGCTGGTAACCTGTTCATGGTCTTTGGTGAGCCGGATGTGGATATCAGGAAACAGAAGAACGGCAAAGTAGTGCTGGAAATCAAAGGCGTGGATGTCTATGACCCAACCACCGGCCAAATAAGGAACAGCTCTACCGACGACATCGCCTGCTGGTTTATTGACACCGACTACAACGAGGAAAGTTTCTTCGTCCGGCATGCCTATTTCACCGGCGCTGAAGAACCGTATGAGAAGCTGAAGAGGGCATTGAAGGCTGAGATCGACGAAGCAGCCTGGTCTTCCCTCTACTTGACGGTCAGCCGCCCCTTCGACCCACCCAAAACCGGTAAGATTGCCATCAAAGTAATCAACCATTACGGGGATGAAGTGCTGAAGGTGTATGAGGTGAGATAGGAGAAAGTTGGCACATGGTTACAAGTAGAGCTTCAAATGACGTTATGGTAGACTCATCCTTTTAGGGGGGTAATTTACCCCGTAACACCCTACCGATGGCGATTTTTGCCAGAGTCACGGGTTTTCCCTGCTAAATGTCCTTCCCCATGCTATCAAAAAGGTCTAACCTACCCACTGGCGGGTGCTTAGACCCGAAAAGGAGTCAATAACCCACTCATTTCGCCGCCAAAGGCCTCCTTTTCTCAAGAATCCACGGATTACGGTACTAATGTACTACTTGACAAACTTGTATGCGTGGTGATAATAATAACTTGTGATAACCCTTGGCGTTCTCATAATAGAGGTACGTCAAGACGGTATTTGGTAGGATGGCCGGAGATTAATTCTCCGGCCTGTCCGTTTTATTGAACCCATGTCAAGATTAGCTATATTCATAGATGGTGGTTATCTAGATAGTCTTTCCCAAGACGAGTTCAATATTCCCGTTGATTACTCTAAGATTAATGAGGAAATCTTAAATATAGTGTCTATCAAATCCACTGGCATTGAGCTATTACGAACATATTATTACCACTGCCTACCTTATCAAGGGAACCCGCCAACTGCCATTGAAGCGGCCAGATTCAGCAAAAGGCAGAGCTTTTTTGATTCTCTTAATCGTTTGCCACGTTTTATGGTCAGACAAGGCAGATTGGTCTTTCGGGGTAACGATGCAAATGGTCTGCCAGTATTTCAACAAAAGAGAGTAGACTTATTATTGGGGTTAGACTTTGCTTTATTAAGCGGGAGAAGAATCAAATTTCCCACGTGGCTGTATTAGCTGGTGATAGTGACCTGCTACCCGCCTTTCGTGTGGCTAAAGATGAGGGAATTCTGGTATGGCTATTTCACGGCCCCCGTCACTGCAAGAAGGATGGTTCGCCAACTTTCGCCGACGAACTTTGGCGAGAGGCCGATGAACGGTATGAAATAAACCTAGCATTTATGAAGAACATACAGTTTTTCGGCAAAAAGTTAGCCTGAGTCTAATAATCCGACTATATCTTCGATCCTCCCAATTCTATTGGTTAAGAATTGGGCCAAATCTTGTACTGAAGAGGCGTTTCCGACCCCCTGTTAGTAGGGCAGGGGGTCTTTCACTATATTGCGTCTGGCGACACCTACTAATCTGACTTTACGTTGTAACCCTTGCGGGCAACAGTAAACTGATGGGGTCATGGTGCCGTCCCCCGTGCGAAAGCGGAGAAGAAAAACAAGTCGAGTTTGCTTGAGGTTGCACTTTATAGCGTAATGTTGGGTCATGTTCCGTCATAGCGTTTCCACTTCAAACTACTAGCGTTGATCCCCACCACCCCCAAGACCTCCTTAATATACTCAGCATACCCATAGCCTGGAAACTGTATAGTATGTCCTGGACACCGCACACGCACGTCTTGCAGTACAGCAGCAGATTAGCTATCATGTTTGGTCACGACCATGTCGTATCCTCGTTTTTCTAAGCGGCGGACCAAGATAGTCTGCACCATTGGCCCGGCTAGCGGCTCAGCGGCCATCCTTGAGCGGCTCATCAGGGCGGGCATGAACGTCGCCAGGATCAATCTATCGCATGGCGCCGACAGTGAACACGCCCACCGTATCCAGACCATAAGGAAGCTGGCTGAACGCCTTTCCACGCCGGTGGCCATATTGATAGACCTACCGGGGCCCAAATACCGCACCGGCAATATAGCCGGCGGCTCGGCCATGCTTACGAAAGGCGCTGAGTTGACCCTTACCGCAAACGATGTGGAGGGGAACGAGAAAGTAGTGCCAGTCAATTTTCCCACACTTCCCCAAGACGTAAAGCTTGGGGACGCGGTGGTCCTCAGCGATGGAGCGATACATCTCAAGGTGCTGGAGGTGACTCAAACCGAGGTCAGGTGCAGGGTCGTTGTCGGCGGACTCCTGACTCCTGGCCGGGGAATTGTAGTACCTGGAGTGGCTACCTCCCGCCCCTATATCACCGATCATCTCCTGGAGGACATCGACTTTGCTGTTGGACAGAAGCCTGATTACATTGCCCTCTCCTTTGTCAGCCGGCCGGGAGATGTAGAGCAGACCAGAGATATCCTGCGGCATAAAGGGTCTGACATCCCCGTCATCGCCAAGATAGAACGGAAGCAAGCCTTCGCCAGTTTCAACAAGCTGTTGGCGGTCAGCAACGGCATCATGGTAGCCCGAGGAGACCTGGGAGTGGACATCCCGGTGGAGAAGGTACCCTTGGCTCAGAAGGAGATTATTAAGAAGTGCAACCGGGTGGGCAAGCCAGTGATCACCGCTACTCAGATGCTGGAGTCCATGGTAGAGATGCCTACTCCAACGCGGGCAGAGGCAGCCGACGTGGCCAATGCCGTCCTGGATGGCACCGATGCTGTGATGCTCTCCGAGGAAACGGCGGTAGGCAGGTATCCCGTTGAAGCTGTGAAGACGATGGGCAGAATAGCCTTGGAGGCGGAGGCAGCTATCCCCCATGAGGAGATACTTCACGGTGAGAGGAGCGAGACGCCACCCGAGGTTGACGACGCCACAGCCAGGGCGGCTTGCCAGATAGCCCAGCAGGTAGGAGCGCGAGCCATTGCCACCTTCACCACGGGTGGGACGACACCGCTGCGAGTGTCCAAATATAGGCCCAGCCAGCCCATTATTGCTGTCACCCCATCAGACAACACCATGAGACGTCTTTGCCTGGCGTGGGGCGTCTTGCCACTGCGGAGGCCGGAACCTCTCAGCCTGGAGGAGGTCTTCGAGCAAGCAATAGAGGCAGTCATAGCAACACGCGTCGCTGCAAAAGGTGATCTCATTCTTATTACCGCTGGCCTTCCTCTTGCTGTCCCGGGGAGCACTAACCTGGTCAAGGTCCACAGAGTGTGAGAGCGGCGGCTAGTGGAGTCTATGGTCAGTCTGGGGCACATGATGCTTTTGGCGTCAGAACATCTCTCTGATATAAAGCAGTGGGCGCAGAGGAGGTAGAACGGCAGTGTTCGGATACGCTGGCAAGGTTCTGAAGGTGGATTTGTCCTCTGGAAGCGCGGTCGAACTGCCCACCGCGGACTACGCTGACAGGTTTCTCGGCGGCCGGGGCATGGCTGCCTGGCTCTACTGGCAAGAGGTGCCACCCCAGGCCGGTGCCTTCGATGCCGAGAATGCGCTGGTCTTCGCCACTGGTCCCCTGGCCGGGGTACCCGTGCTGGGAGGCTCACGGTGGCAGGTATGCGGCAAGTCTCCGGTCTCTTCGCCAGAGCACTTTTGCTACTGCAATCTGGGGGGCAGTTGGGGGGTGGAGTTGAAGTTCGCCGGTTATGATGCACTGCTGGTTCAGGGCAAATCGGAAAAGCCGGCCTACCTCTTCCTCCATGATGGCGTGTGCGAACTGAAGGATGCCTCCGCACTGTGGGGCAAGGGCGCCGTTGAGACCAGGGAAATCCTGAAGCGCGAACTGGGGGATTCAGTTCGGGTGGTAGCTATTGGTCCTGCCGGTGAGAATCTGGTCAGTATGGCCACCCTTCTGGCCGACGGTGACGCCGCGGGGGCGGGGGGTCTGGGGGCGGTCATGGGATCTAAGAGGCTGAAGGCCATCGCGGTGAAGGGCATGCGGAAGAAGGCGAAGGTTGCCCGACCAGAAAAGCTGAAAGAGTTGACCGCATATTACCGGGGACTGGGCAAAGAGCCCATCACCGCAGCAGGCAATTTGACGCTCCGAATAATGGGGCCGGGAACCAGGAAAGAGCCTTGCTATGGTTGCCTGGGCAACTGCCTCAGAAGATCATATGAGGCGAAAGATGGCCAGAGGGGGAAATTCATGTGCCAGGCGGCCACCTTTTACCAGCCGATGGCGGAGAGATATTACGGGCCGGGGTACGAGATCCCTTTCAAGGCCACCAAGCTGTGTGATGACTACGGGCTTGATACCTGGGCTGTTACCCTGACCATAATCTGGCTGATGAGGTGCCTCAGAGCCGGCATCTTGACTGATGAAAACACCGGTATCCCTATATCGAAGTTGGGCAGCCTGGAGTTCATACAGACCCTGGTGAGGAAGATCGCCCTCCGGGAGGGCTTCGGCGATATCCTGGCTGAAGGAGCACTCGGAGCGGCGGATCGGGTGGGGCCGGGAGCCAGGGAACAGATCATTACTTATACGTCGAAGGCGGGACAGCTTAACGTTAGCGATCCCAGGTTGTATATTCACACAGCGCTTCTGTACGCCATGGAGCCAAGGCCCCCTCTGGCGCAGTTCCAGGAAGTGAGCCGGGTGGTACTCAAGTGGTTAGAGTGGCGAAGGCAGGCCGACCATAGCTACGTTTCCAGTGACGTAGCCCGCCGCATTACACAGCGGTTTTGGGGAAGCGAGGCGGCCGCTGATTTCTCCAGCTATGAGGGGAAGGCCCTGGCGGCGAAGATGATCCAGGATCGGGAGTATGCCAAGGAATGCCTCATCCTTTGCAGCTTCATCTGGCCCATCATGGACCTCGAGTTTACCGAGGATCACGTAGGCGATCCTACTCTGGAGAGCAAGATACTGTCCGCTGTCACCGGGAAGGATGTGGGCGAAGAGGAGTTCTACAGAATGGGCGAGAAGGTCTTCAATCTCTACAGGGCCATACTGATGAGGGAAGGCCACCGGGGAAGAGAAGACGACAGGCTTCCTGATAGCTGGCACACTGTGCCCCTGAAGGCAGACCAGACCAATCCTGAATGCCTGGTGCCGGGGGAAGGGGGCGAGGCGCTGTGCCGAAAAGGATCGGTAGTCGATAGGGTGCAATTTGAGAGAACAAAGGACGAGTACTACCGGCTGAGGCAATGGGATGTAGCCACGGGCCTACAGACCAGGGCCAAGCTCGAGGAGCTAGGGCTAAAGGATGTCGCCCGCGATCTGGAGCAGAGGGGGCTTCTGAAAGGAAACCAACTCTTTGTTTGACAAAGACCGCGGAGCAAATCCTGGCCAAAGCCGCAAAATGGTTGGACCTATTTATGAGGCTGGGCACTAGGAGGATGGGTCACCACTCGGACAACGCGGATGAGTTAGGCACAAAACAATGGCTTGCTTGCGCCCAGCCTAGCTTTGGGCAAATAGTTGCGACCCAAGCTCCTAATACCCGATCTTTTGGCGAGTGGCCAAACCAGCGAATCATATCATGTATGTAATTGATTGGCTCTACAGCGCTAAGGCTGGGCTAAACATATACCCCTCTGACCTTGAGGTAGCGAAAGAGCCTGGGGTAGTTGGGGAGGGGATAAGATTCAAGCACTACTTGCCTGTCAAAAAGGAATAGGGGAAAGTCCCCCTAACAATCCCTCATCTTGTTAGTTCTCGGCGCACTCCAGGCATACGAGCTTCCCATCTTTCACCCTC